>NZ_JACJNU010000006.1:0-282881 GCF_014849525.1 Microcoleus sp. FACHB-SPT15
AGGGGGCATGGCGGCAGGAGTTGTCTCTTTCATCGCTCAAACCTTAACGTAAAATATCTGCCCTGCCTGGATTATACCTTTATTGCTTGTTGATTTTCGTTTAAGTCCCGTTAGTAGCAACCCTCCGTATCTCCTAACTCCTCAACATCCCTTGTTCTCTATCCTTTAGCGTCTCATCCCCCTTTATTGCCTCTACAAGCTTGATGTGCAGCCAATTAGCCACCATAGGTGACCTTAAAAAAAAACGGCTATGCTTGAGAAGATTTAATTTTTGAGCAGCACAGCACAAATCTTAGATTTAATTTTGGTTAAAGGCATGGGCGAAATGGATTTGATCTATTTGGTAGTTGGCATTGGGTTGGGAGTTGTCGGGAGCCGTATTGCTCGTTCCAGTAAAGAGCCAGCGTCTCAAGTGTCTGTCCCCCAAGCAATCCCTCCAGAAATCCCCCAGCCTCTTGAGGAGGTTAAGGAAGAATCTTCGTCTCCTAACGACGAACTGCAACCGCTGAAAGAGCAATTGAAGCAAACCCAGTTGGCTTACCAAATGGCTCATGAAATGAGCCAGTTTAAATCAGGATTTTTAGCACGGACTTCTCACGAGTTGCGATCGCCTTTAAGCAGTATGATTGGCTTGCATCAGCTAATTTTGTCTGATCTATGCGATTCTCCAGAGGAAGAACGAGAATTTGTTGCTCAAGCTAATGCTTCGGCATTAAAACTGGTGAAACTGCTAGACGATGTGGTTAAGGTGTCGAAAACTGAACACGGCACAAACCAATTAGAAATTCGCTCCTTGTCGTTGACAAAGGTTTTTGAGGATGTCCATCGTCTAACCTATATGCAAGCAGCAAATCGCAATCTCCGACTGGAGGTAATTCCCCCTGACCCTGAAATCTACGTTTTAACAGACGCACAGCGTTTTCAGCAGGTGGTGATGGGTATTGTGGACTCCGCTATTGCTCAGATGGAAGAAGGCAGCATTCGAGTGTCTGCCGCTTGCTCCCCAGAGTCTAAAGAGGTTCAAATCTTATTTGATATCCAATGTCCAACTGAACTTTGGAGTGAGTCGATAGATTTACTGTCAACAACACCTGAGGTACAAAAGCAAGCTAGTAAAGTCACAAAAGGTTCACCAGGGCTAAATTTGTTGATCGCTCAGAGCCTTCTCGAAGTAATGCAGGGAAGACTGGAAGTGCTGTCAGCGTCCGGCGAAGAACCTAGTAGTGATTCTCCTAACCAGAAGATTACCGGAATTCAGTTTTCTATGCCCCTAGGGACTCTTGAGATTGTAGAGCAGGTGTCGGCATAGAGTTATGGATTGGCTGGTTATACAACACCATCGTGGTGCTGGAGTTACACTCAAAACCAATGCGTTCGTAAAAACTTTGTTGATGGGTGGTCATTAGGTAGACGCGCTCTACTCGGTTCATTCGAGGGTGGCTAAGTACAGTTTCTACCAACTTGCGCCCTAATCCTGCACCACGATAGTCAGGGTGGACGACGACATCCCAAATTGTTGCCCGATAAATACCGTCTGATGTGGCTCTTGAAAATCCAATCAGCCGCTCACCATCCCAAACAGTGATTACGGGTTCACTATTTGCGATCGCAATTTCCCAGTCTTCAATTTTTCGGTCTTTTGCCCAAAAGGCTCCCAGGCGGAACAGTTCCTGAAGTTGGTGGTAATCGATTCGAGACTTGCGATCGCAAAATTGAATGCTGCGGCAATCCATTGACCAAAATTCCTTCTGAATTTTTTTTTCAAGATTGACCTGATTAGTGATGCCAGCTCATCAGTATTTAGGCTGAAGAGTTGCCTGAATTGCTTGATTCAGATCAACCACAAATGACTATGGTAACGATTTCTTACAACTTTACAACATTAGAACCATTTTTTGTTAAGGGTTCCTGACATTAGCTCACTCTTATGTCACGGTGCGGCAATTATGGTTTGGATTGGGAAAGAACTAAGCTAACTAAGGGTGCTAACTTTGGCATCGTCTGCTGCCTATACAAAACGACTCAGCAGCAAATCTTGTGAAGAACTAGCCGTAGATAGACGTAGACCCCAACTAGGGGTTGATAGGGTGTGGAAGAGTTCTTCTGATACACGTTATGACCTCAAACCACAGTACATCCCTTCGCCTCAAGGAAATTTGGCGAGTCATTCTTTCGGTAGCCCTCATTGTTGTGGGAATTACACACTTTGTCAAACCGGAAGAATACGCAAAGATTGTCCCGCCCCAATTTGGAGATAAGTTTGCGATGGTTTACATCAGCGGCTTCTTTGAGATTTTGGGTGCTGTTGGTTTACTGATTCCGTTCGTAAGTGTTGCGGCTGCCTGGGGGCTGATTGCACTTTTTATTGCCGTATTTCCAGCAAACATCTACCAAGCGATTCATAGCATTCCAATTGAAGGCATCCCCCATCATCCTTTGCTCTATTGGTTCAGGCTTCCGTTTCAAGCTGTTTTCATTGCTTGGGCATGGTGGTATACCAGAAAGCCAGAGGAACAACCTGGAGCGTCTAGCGTTGCATCTCAAGTAGAGTCATCCTTTAATCGTTAGAGAACGAGTCTAGAGAGTTGTCCTTTACAAATTGACCGATGTTGTAATTGGTGGAAATTCTTTATCCATCGTACAAATTAAGCGCTTGCAACACTTCAGCCAACGAGTTAACTTCTGCTGGCTTAAGTAGGTAGAAGTCTAGCCCTAATTCATAAGCACGAGGTAAATTGCGATTACCCTGTGCTGTTAAAGCAATGACTGGTAATTCTTTGAATAGTGGTTGTTGGCGTATCCACTTGAGCAGATCTAAACCGGACATTCCCGGTAGCCTCAGATCCAGGGAGATCAAGGCAGGTAAGGGGTATTGAGTGCGATCGCTATAAGGTTCCTTTCCCTCAAGATAGCGAATTGCCTCCTCTCCAGTTTCGACAACCTGAAGGACAAACCCTGCCTTCAGTTGCCGAAAAGCTCGTTCCAAGGAAAAAAGGTCAGATCGCTCATCTTCAACTACTAAAACTGTCTTTTGCTGTACTCCTGTCATCTCTACGATTCCCTGTCACTCCTGTCCGAGTGAACGGTTGAAAGAGAGCCAGTAGAGTTCAACGACTCGTACCATCTCTAGTAGAGCATTAGGAGCAGGCGGCTTAGTCAAGTAAGAATTGGCTCCTAGTGCGTAGGCACGCTCAATATCAACCTTTTGATCAGAAGAGGTTAGAACCACGACTGGTAGATATTTGAGATTAGACTCATTCCTCAGCCAGCTAAGAACTTCAAAGCCAGAGCGTCGCGGGAGTTTGAGATCGAGCAACATTAAACTTGGTAGTGGATAGCGATCGCGATCTTGATAGGGTTCTTGTCCACTTAGGTAATAAATTGCTTTTTCTCCATCGGTGACGACTTCCAGAGAACTAGCTAAGGCTGTTTTGCGGAATGCTCGTTGAATTCTAAATACATCTCCCGGATCGTCCTCCACCAGCAAAATCGTAGAACTGTATAAATTGTTCATCTAACGGCTTGTAACTCTACCCAAAATCGACTTCCTTGAGTGGGAACTGACACGACACCAGCCTGTCCACCCAAACGCTCCGCACCTTTGCGTACAATTGCCAAACCAATTCCTGTACCTGGATAAGTCTCTCTACCATGCAGCCGCTCGAAGACACCAAAGATTTGCTCTTGGTATTTTGGTTCAATACCGATACCGTTGTCTTCAACCCACAGACGCACCCAGTTATCCTGCTCTTGTGCCCAAACTTTAATTTGCGGTTGGACTCCTGGAGCAACAAATTTAACAGCATTCGATAGTAGGTTAGCAACCATTTGCACTAGGGTAGGACGATGTCCCATTGCATCGGGTAAGTCTTCTGCAACGATGATTTCGGCTTTGCGATCGCGTAACTCTGACTCTAGTTGTGCCTGAGCTTCTGCCACAACTTGGCTTAACCGAACAGGTGTAAGTTTAATCTCTTCCCGACTGAGGCGACTGTACGCTAGCAGATCTTGAACAAGATTGTTCATGCGATCGGTGCCATCAAAAACCTGCTGAATATAGCTGTGGGCAGTTTCGTCTAGCTCGTCACCATAATCTTCTAGTAAGGCTTGAGCGAACCCTTGAATCCCTCGTAAGGGGGCACGCAGATCGTGAGCAACCGTGTAAGAGAAGGCTTCTAATTGCTCGTTTGCTTCTTGTAGTTCGATAGTACGCTTTGAAACTCGCTGCTCTAGCTCCGTAGCATAATCCTGAAGTTGCTTACGTAACCTAGATTGCTGAATGGCGATCGCTAATTGACTGGTCACTTCATGGGCAGTTTCCTGAGCCTTAGGATTGAAAGCATCAGCCTGAGTCGCTAGCAAATTAAGGCTACCAATCAAGTTATCCTCAACCATAATCGGCACAACAAGAAAGCTGTGATAGTTCTCAGTTAATAACCTTTCTAGCGCAGGCGGACGCTCAATGAGGGCTGCAATGTCTTTGATGTAACAAATAGGCTTACACTGATCGAGCAGGTCTAAGGGAATTTGCTTTGTAATTGGTACTACTGCTCCAGCCGTATCTTCAGTAACTTGCCCTGCTAAGATTTTGCCTTCATTGGTCTCAAAGTTAAATAGAATCACTGCACCCTGTTCAAAAGCAAAAATGTCTTTCAACTTCAAAAGCATCTCATGAGCGAGTGATTCAATCGGTTGGACTGCCAAAATGGCTTGGTCAATCTCATGCAAAGCGGCAAGGCGTTGAGCTGAGTACTGGGCAACTTCAGTCTGTTCCTGAGCATTGCTCAGGGCTTGCTCATAGCTCTGAGATACAGAGTAGATTTGACGCCAGATAAAATAGGCAAGAATAATTCCGAGTAAAGCCGCCAGAGCAACACTACTGCCGATGACAACTTGAGTAGTCTGTCGAACTCTTTGACTTCGAGCATCCCGTAGCCGCTCTTCAGTTTGAATGAACTCGCTCATTTCACGGCGGATTACATTCATCAACTGATTACGAGTTTTTATGATCGCTGTTGGTGGTACCTCACCGTTCTGTTTGGGGGCAATCAGTGAAGGCGTAGATTTGCTCCACTCTTGATATTGCAACCTCATCTGAACTAGGCGTTGAACTTGAGGAGGATTGTCTGAAACTAGAGTAATTAATGCTTGAAAAGAAGGTTCGACAAGTACCTGGGCTTGTTGATAGGGAGCCAAAAATTCCGAGTCATCAGTTAGCCGGTATCCACGAATACCGGATTCTACCTCAGTAACCAGCCTTTGCACTCGATTCGCTTGAGCAATTACCTGATCTGTATGCTCAACCCATTCCATCGCAAGCAAGAGCCGACTGATTTGCCAAATGGATACACCCGCCAAGAGTAGCATCAGTAATAAGGGCAGGGTGATAACGCTGATTAATCGACGCTTAAATAAAATTTGGGGAGCAGTGAATACCATATTGCTATGCTACTCATTCCCTTTCGTAAATTGAACTGTACAAACGATAAGAGATAGTCAAACAATATTGCAACAGATAGCGGTTGTCTGTCCCCACCGAGATGTGAAGCAAGCTAAGGTGCAGACATCGTTGGTTGAGTAAGAAGTTAGGTGTCTAATGCTCCAAACGGTTTAGCATCTTCTAGGTCAAAGATTTCAATAGCATCCTCACGGCGAAACATACGTTTTCCAAGGCGCGGGAAATCGGCAATTTCCATATCGAGGTTTTCTCCTCCCGACAAGTAAACTAAATCCTCTTCGCTTGCATTCCTCAGATGATGAGCTACCGAAGGAGTCGGGAACGCCATGAAGTCTCCTGCACCAACTTCAAATTCTTCGCCGTCAATTTCTGCAATTCCACAACCCGATAGGATGTAAATCCATTCTTCCTCGCGATAGTGGGAATGATAGACAAACGATTCCTTTCCTGGAGGGACTTTGACAAAGTTGACTCCGGTGCGCTTTAGTCCGAGCAAACGCCCCATTTGTGTCCCTGAGATTTCGGATTTCGGATTCCAGGGGTGCGAGAACGTTTGCTTACTGTCCTCAATTTGTTGATGCCGCAAAAGGAAAGATTTCTTGTCTGCCATGTTTGTAACTCTCCAGTGGTTCGCTGAATACCTGACGGCTCAATGCAACCGCCACTAATGAATTCTCAATCGTAATCAATTGACGACGCGACGCTACATAATAAAATTCTCTCAAACCTATGTACGGGGAAAGGGGAAAGGAACCTGTCATCCCTTTCCCCTTTTCTTTAGCTTTTGCAAGCAGTCTAATCTGTAGCTGCTTAGAACAAGAATCAGTAATGATTTTTTACTCGATACTAAGCAGTACTATACTTCTACGCTTTCAGCCAACGGGCGGCATCTTTGGCGTGATAGGTGAGAATCAAGTCAGCACCAGCACGCTTGAAGCCCAGTAATGTCTCCATTACAACACGCTCTTCGTCAATCCAGCCGTTGAGGGCTGCGGCTTTCACCATTGCATACTCACCAGAGACGTTGTAGGCGGCAACGGGTAGATTAGTTGCTTCCTTAACGCGGCAGATAACATCCATGTATGCCAAGGCGGGTTTAACCATCAGCATGTCAGCCCCTTCAGCAATATCAAGTTCAATTTCCTTAATCGCTTCACGCACGTTGGCAGGGTCCATTTGATAGGTGCGGCGATCGCCAAATTGAGGTGCAGAATCGGCAGCATCTCGGAAGGGGCCATAGTAGGCAGAGGCATACTTGGCGGCATAAGAAAGAATGGGTGTATCCTCAAACCCAGCCGCATCCAATCCTTCCCGAATCGCTTGCACAAAACCATCCATCATGCCCGATGGTGCAATAATATCTGCACCTGCCTTAACTTGAGAGACGGCTGTTTTTTTCAGTAATTCTAGCGTTGGGTCATTGAGGACGCGACCTGTTAAATCACCAACTTCCAAATAACCGCAGTGACCATGACTTGTATATTCACACAAACAGGTATCGGCGATGACCACCAACTCCGGGACGGCTTCTTTCACTGCCGTAGCGGCTTTCTGGACAATGCCGCAATCATGCCATGCGCCTGTCGCGTCTACATCTTTATCTTCAGGAATGCCAAAGAGAATTATTGAAGGGATGCCGAGGTCGTAGACTTGCTTGGCTTCTTCAACAATTTTATCTACCGATAATTGGTAGACTCCTGGCATTGATTTGACTTCTTGAGCAAACCCTTTGCCTGGTACAGCAAACAAAGGGTAGATTAAATCATTGGTCGTCAGAACATTCTCGCGCACCATCTGGCGCAGTGGAGTAGTCCTGCGGAGGCGGCGAGGACGGTGAGTTAGCTGAGTGCGATTTGAGACGGGAGGCATTGATCGGTTGGGAGAGACACAGGGAGCATATATTTCGCCTTCTTTAATTTCTATGCTTCTCATATCGAACTCAGACTGGTTTGGGAGCATGGCTAATGTTAAAAAACTAATTTACTTGTAAACGGGAAACAAAAAGACTATCTCCACTATGGAGGCGTGTTAACAGTTTAAAGCCTAGTTTTCTCCCCATACTCTCAGAATAGGTAACGTTCTGTTAAATATGATTGGGATTGGGGATTAGTGACTGGGGTTGGGAAGGAGAAAATTTCATCCTTATCGTTGTGCCCTAGCCTAAGCGCGGAGGATTCCCTTAATAAAAAGAAAGCACCCTATATGGGTGCTTCTAGAGTTACCAGCAAACGGTTTGATGCTGATTTAAGAGAGTTAAGCCTCAGTAGCAACGAGTTCGGGTTCAGCGATTACTTCCGCTTCTCTAGCGTAAACACTTACCTTCTTACGGGTTTTTCCTTTTCTCTCGAACGTGACAATGCCATCGATTAGGGCAAAGAGAGTGTAGTCACTGCCAACACCCACGTTGTTGCCGGGATGAAATTTAGTACCACGCTGACGGACTAGGATATTACCAGCTCTTACGACCTGACCGCCGAAGCGCTTGACGCCTAGGCGTTGGGCATTAGAGTCACGACCGTTGCGAGTACTACCAGTTCCTTTCTTATGAGCCATAGTGTCCTCTTGACGTATCTTTATATTTACTATTCTGAAGCAGCTTCGGCTGTTTCTTCAGTTTTAGGCGCTTCGGTCGTTTCGTAGGCGGTTGGTGTCTCGTCCTGTTGTGCAGCCGTAGAAGCCAAAATAGAACCATTCATGCTGATGGAGTTAATCATCAGACGAGTAATTTCCTGGCGGTGTCCACGCTTCTTACGAGTCTTTTTCTTCGGCTTCATCTTGTAGACGATGACTTTGCGACCGCGAAAGTGGCGCATCACCGTACCCTCGACTGTTGCCCCTTCAACGAAGGGTTGACCAATTGTTACTTCACCGTCGTGCTGAACGAACAAAACACTTTCGAGTGTAATGCTCTCCTCGGCTTCGACTGGCAGCAGCTCAATGTCATAAAAGCGACCGGGTTCGACTCGCACTTGCTTACCACCCGTTTCTATAATTGCGTAGCTCATTGGGATTGTCCTATAAATTGCCGTACAGGTAGCTGGTTAACGTCTCAAATACAAGTTATTGAGCAACTTTGCCAGCGTTTGCTATGTCTCCACCTGATCCGAGCAGGTAATAGCGCACAATCTACTATTATCTTAGATTTAGTAAAAATATGTCAATCTATTTTGCTTACATTATGGGCATCAGCTAAGAAATAGCTCACGAATCCCAGCACTACCAATTTCCACCGCCAATGCCGCTAAGAGAAAACCTAGAAGCTTAGTAACAATGACCGCGCCTTCTGGTCCAAGCCAAGGATCGATGCGACCTGCCTGACGCACAATTACCCAGGTCACAAACATCGCCGATACAATACCAACCACCACACTGATATGAGCATTAGGAGCTTCAGACATCAATAGCATGACCGTAGTCAGTGTTCCAGGACCGGCTAGCAGTGGTAAGGCGAGTGGGGTTATCGCCACATCACGTCCTTGCTCAACAACTGGCGTATCAAGTTCTCCCTCTAGCATCCGTAAGGCAATGATGAGCAAAAGCAGTCCTCCAGCTATTCGCAAAGATCCCATGCTGATGTCCAAGTACTGCAAAACCCATTTACCCGCAAACGCAAATCCTAGTAGTACCAGAGTCGCCACAATAGTAGCTCGATCCACGACACTGTTCCTTTGTTCCGGCTCCATGCCTTTAGTCAGAACCAACAAAATCGGTATATTACCCAAAGCATCTGCTAGGACAAAGACAGCCACAAAGGTCTTGATAAAGATAGAGGTATCCACAGCTAGCGTTTAGAAGAGAAGGATTCATTAAAGGCTACCTTCAATGCCATCCAGTTTCCCACATTCCGTAGGTTGATCTACTCTATTCCTCAGTTGGTCAGAAGTGGTGATTTAAGACTACTAACGCGGCTTCACTTTTTGCTTAAGAAGCGATCGCTACTTCATCCTTAAAACTCCCGCAGGGAATTCGCCTAGACTTGAGCAATTCACGGGACTCTTGCCTAACTCGACCTTCCATCGCCTCGTGCTGCAATATAATAAACGCTCTAAAATCTTCCCAATCATATTTTGTTAATAAAAGCTGACGCAGTTGGTCTTCTGCCTCCACTGTTAGGTAACCAGTCATCAAAGCTTGTTGAACAATTTCACGGATTAAATGCATCGGACATTTCCCCTCTTGCTTGCTAGATAAAGGTAATTCAAGATCTCTGAGCAAACGCAATCTACAGTTTTCTGAGCCACCTTTCTCGTGTACTGGCAACTTTTTGATTGGCTTTAGCTGGTTCTTGTTTGTTCAGTAAATTCATGAACCCCTGCACCGACACCTCCTATCCTTCAATAAATGTCAGCGGCTTTGTTAACGGTTATCAGCTAAGCCATTCATCTTGCTAAGTTGAACTGACAAGAGATGACCTGAAGATTGCTTTTTCTGCCAGAGCGCACTGATGCCAAAGCACTTTTGTTATTAGTAAGGACGCACCTACTTAAGCTTTGTTTCACACTTCCGGATTCACAAAGAAGTTGCCTGTAGTTGTTACATTTATTTGTATTACAGGCTGACAAAATCGTCACACTACTATGGATACATGTGAAGTTTACAGAATCATTGACGACAACAGTCTCTTCCCAAAGTAGGATTAAGATTTTGACAAAACATGGTTTTAACCTATTCATAAGGCTTGTTCTGGTGCCGTACAAGCGTCATACAAACGTTATACAGATAGGTAAAGCAAGCTTTACAAAGGGTTTGGGCAAATAACCTTGATTGGACATTGCAATATCATCCTTTTAGGTAAAAGGTCAAGACCTAGCTTTCGGAGCTTAAAAGCCCTAATAACTTTAACTATCGACCAGACTGCTAGCTAAGTTGGGCAACGATCTGATTTTGTAACAGGGTTTGGTTGGTCAACAGGTCTTCAACCGTAATACGCAGGGAGCGTTGGGCATCAACCGAAAACTGGATTTTAATGCGATCGCGTCCTGGATTCCCAGGAGGGGTAAGTTGAGCAATGTTTCTTGCGCCGTCACGGTCGTTGAGGGGTTGCACAGCAGTTTGACCACTGCCTAACTGACGAGTAATTAAGCGATCGCCATCAAAGTACACTTCAGTAGCACCCGTTTGCGCCCCCAACTCTCCGACAATGAGTTCAATGCTCGGTTGGTTATCTACGGATGCCCCTAAAACGAGTTCCACGGGTTCACTCATTGGGTAAGCTTGTCCGGCTTTGATGATTGAATGCCAGTTGTGACAATTGTTACGCCTATCCCAGTAGCGGATGCCGTAACTGTGGTAGAGAAAGTCCTGGATTTCGATACCTTGACTAAGCTGAAGTGCGCCTTGTGCGATCGCTTCAAACGGCTTTTCGCTCCGAATTTTGCTAGCGTCGAAGTATTGCTTGACCCAATTTTGAACGGCTGGAATTTGTGCCGTGCCACCGACTAATAAGACAGCATCAATATCTGACACTTCTATCCCGGAACGTCGCCCTTGTTGCAACAGTTGTGCCATCCTATCGTCCAAAAGCTCAAAAAACTGATGTTCTTTGAGGATGGCTTCAAAACCATCTTGGTCAAGTTTCAGCTCATAACTCTCAAACGTTTCATCATTGAAATAAACTTCTGTTGCCGATCGCTTCGCGGAGAGTTGAATCTTCAAGCGTTCTGCAAGCCGGGTTGTAAGAGGCGATCGCGTTAACCCTTGAGTCTCAACAAAATAATCCACCAGCCAGTTATCAATATCCGACCCTCCCAAATTTTGCCCAGCTTTTGCCAATACACGAGCAATCCTGGTTTTTTGGCGATCGCTTTCACCCAGCAACTTCTCACCCCACTTCAAGATAAAACCCAATGGCTTTTTACCCGCTTGAGCCTCCTGATTTAATTGCACTAAAGATAAATCCAAAGTGCCACCGCCAAAATCAACAACCAGTAAGGTGTCACCCTCGGCAACCCCATATCCTAATGCCGCCGCTGTTGGTTCATCCAATATCCGCACTTGCTCGACTGGCAAAGCTTGGCAAACTCCACTCAACCAATGGCGGTAGGCTTCAAAGCTATCGACAGGCACAGTCAGAATTAGGGATTCGATTACGGTTTCGGGTGACGGTTCCAGTTGTTCAATAATTTGTGTGAGGAACCATTGCCCAACTTGTTCAAAGCTGATAATTTTTCCATCCAGTTCTGGTAAAAATCCCTGAATCTCTGCACCAATCCCACGTTTGAAGCTGCGGAAGAAGCGGGGATTTTTAGTGAGGTCAAGACCTTTATCACGTACTGCCTGCCCGACAATCACCTTCCCCTGACTTGCCTGTTCTACATAGAGCAAACTAGGAACTAAAGGCGGATTCTGACTCAGTTGTAGTGATAAACCTGGCAAGCTTAAGGTTTCAGGCTGTCCTGTTGCTGAATTCCAACGAGTGATTACTGTGTTGCTTGTGCCAAAATCAATTGCGTAGGACGCAGTCTTTGTCGTAGACATCGCCATTTACTTAACGTTCTTTTTCATCCAAATTCAGTTTCCCAGTAATTCGGGTGATTTGGCGAACTACACAAGATACTACACTAGCAAATCAGTTGTTGTTACTGGCTTTGTGCCAATTGAAGTGCTATCTCGCAATACAGAAGCATTTGACAGAGGAGATAAATTTGCTGATTACAAAACTCTAGAAACTCTAAATGACAGCATCACTGGCGATTACATCATCTTGAGTAACATCCTCAGCAAACTTTACATCAACTTCAGTGCCGGGAACTGATGTCACACCAGAAGCTACCGCCTCTGCCATCTTCTTGGTATTACCGTAATCGCTTGCGTAAACAATTAAAACTTTCGTCATCTTTTACCTCACACTTGTTGAAATTGATAGCTCAGGATTTACGGATTTCAACACGCTGTACGGGCTTAGTATTGTTAAGTCTATACGGCAGAATTAGGCTTTCACCGATTAACTGCGTAACTCCTGAGCTGTTTCGTACATCACATTGCAATCACTGCCCGGAATCGTGCCTCACCCTTCAAAACTCTCTCATAGGCACGGCTAATATCGTTCAACGAATAGGTTTCAGCAATTACTTTTACCTTTCCTTTGGCAACATAGTCTAGAGCCTCGTAAAGATATTCGCTACCATTTTGCGTTGAGCCGATGATGCGAGTGCGATTCATTATTGCTTCAGACGTTACTTGCAACGGTTCATCTGAGACTCCCATTAAAACCATACGTCCATCGGGTCGCAAACCTCCTAGTGCTGCACTTGCAGCTTTATAGGAATTGCCAGTTGCCAAGATGACATCGGCTCCTCCTATCGCCTTTAACCCCTCTCCGTCTGCTACCACTTCGTCTGCACCGAGGTCACGCACCAGTTTCTCTTTATCCTTAGAGTGGGTGATAGCAATTGTCTCAAACCCAGCCGCCTTGGAGTATTGCACTCCTAAGTAGCCTAGTCCACCCACTCCTAAGATGGCAATTCGCTCGTGCGGTTTTGGATCGGCGAAGCGCAAACCGCTCCAAACGGTGTAGCCAGCACAAAAGATTGGAGCTGCCTGTTCATACGACACATTGTCAGGTAGCAGCATTGTTGTGTCGGCGTAGGCAAGCATGTATTCTGCATGACTTCCTTGTGTCTGAACACCTGTACCAATCTGCTGGGCACAGAACATCCGTTTGCCACGCAGACACCACTCACAGCGACCACAGGAGGCTTGTACCCAAGGAACACCAACGCGATCGCCTACTTGTCGCGATGTTACTCCTTCCCCAATTGCGACGATCTCACCAACGGGTTCATGACCGAGGATGCGGGGAAATTCAGTAGGAATCTCGCCTTTGGTGATGTGAACATCTGTATAGCAAAGTCCACTGGCATGAATCTTGAGCAAGACTTGGTTTGCCCCAGGTTCGGGTGTCGGTACCTCTTTGACTTCCCATTGTCCATTCAAGGCGGGAACAACAGCAGCTTTCATCCGTTTATTTCCTTTCTATGAGTGTGTGCGATCGCAGACTTCAAGAGCTAGTAACTTAGCCATGCCAGCGAAAAAACGTCCAGCTTGATGGTCAATAGTTTTTCTACCTCAACTCTGAACGAATCTTATTTTGGGTACTAGACATTAATATCTGGTTAATCAAGCCTTTAATCAGTAGGGGTTCGCCTGGGTTTAGGACTTATCCCCAGGCGAACTGTACCTGTAGGCATTACTCGATTGCTGTAGCCTTGGATTCTTCAGGAACGATATCGAGAACCAGTTGTTCAGAACGCCGGAGGATAGCTAAACGTGATCGCACTCCGACTTGTTCGTGTGTCAGGACTTTATGCAAGTCATCAATGTTGGCAATTGGTTGCTCATCAAACCCGATGATCACATCGCGTTCCAGCAATCCAGCTTTTTGGGCAGGACTGTTTTCCTCAATCGAGATAACCAAAATCCCACTCTCAACTAGCAAATTATGGAAGTTAATCACCCGACGTGGAAGGGGAACCGTTTGTCCGCCTACACCGATGTAACTCCGCCGAATTTTGCCATCTTTCATCAGTGGGCCAACAACAAACTTCGCAGTATTAACGGGAATTGCAAGGCAGATACCTTGAGCGCGGAGAATGATTGCAGTATTGACACCAATCACTTCTCCACGAGAGGAAACCAATGGCCCACCAGAGTTACCTGGGTTCAACGCGGCATCAGTCTGGATGATGTTGTCAATCAACCGACCAGAGTTTGAGCGGAATGAACGACCAACAGCGCTAATCACACCTGCGGTTACGGTACATTGAAACCCGTAGGGATTGCCGATCGCGATCGCAACTTGACCCGCTTTTAGCGACTGAGAGTCCCCTAACTTCGCGGCAACCAAGTTCGGTGCATTGATTCTAATCACCGCTAAATCTGTATCCGGGTCATCTCCTACAAGTTCCGCCTGATACCGACGACCATCAGAAAGCGTTACCTCCATTTTGGTCGCGTCATGCACAACATGGCTATTAGTCAGGATGTAACCATCGGGTGTGAAGATAAATCCCGAACCATTACCGCGCATTTCTTCAGGCATACGCTGATAATTTGACCGTCTACCTCTAACCCGTCCAACAACGTCAATATTGACGACAGAGGGGCTTACCTTCTCTACTGCATTTGTGACTGCCCGTGAATAAGCATCGAGAAGTTGTTCATCTGCTGTTGGGACAGGCTCGATAATTTGCCGATTCTCACTTGCAAAGCTATCGTTTGCATTTGCTACCAGTCGTAAAGCTCGTCCCATGACCGTTGCTCCTGTCTTTGTTGTAGCAAGAAGGCGATGATTGCACTCCTTATATGTATGATGGCGAGAGTACAGAGGTTTCAGCAACTAGGCACCAAAAAGTGCCGTACATACCTAATGGTGCGTGACTCTCCCGAACCTGAAGTTTTCAATGCTGAGTGTCCCAGCCAACGGGTACTCGAAACAATTGCCGACAAATGGAGCGTGATTGTAATTTATGCACTTTCAACAACAGAAACGAGCCGCTACAGTGAACTTCAACGTCTAATTAGTGGAGTCTCGCAAAAGATGTTGACGCAAACGCTGCGTAAGTTAGAGCGTGATGGATTAGTGGAACGTCAAGTTTACCCAGTTGTGCCACCAAAGGTTGAGTATTCTTTGACACCGTTGGGTAAAACGTTGACTGAACTTTTGAAGGCAATGTGCAAATGGGCGGAAAGCCATTTTGATGAGGTTGAGGCGGCGCGTCTTCGTTATGACGAGAAAAGCGATCGCTAGCACCCCGTCATAACAAGTACCCTAAAATGTACTAAATGTGCTTTATCAAGCGATGAGCAACTTACAGCTCCAGTTTCCCACCGATACCTGGGTAAAAGCGACTTGGGATGAATATCTGCAAGCCATTGAAGACCCACGATTAGAAAAAGCTAAGTGCTACTATCACAACGGACAACTCCGAATTGAAATGCCTCCCATTGGTCACGATCACGCCTGCGATCACACAATAATTATGCTGGCTGTTAGTCTATTTTGTATTCTCAAGGGTATTGATTTCAAAGGGATGGATAACTGCACCTACCGGAAAAAAGAGGTTGGTGAAGCTCAACCCGATGCCTCTTACTATTTCGGAGAAGATGCTGATGCAATCACTTATGGCACCTCAATTATCGACTTAGATCGCTACCCGCTGCCTGATTTGATGATCGAAGTTGCTAATACCTCACTTTCTGATGACAAAGGTGAAAAACGGATTTTGTATGAGGCGTTAGGTGTTTCTGAATACTGGATTCTTGATGTGAAAAATGTTCAGGTTATTGCATTTGCTGTAGAGAATGGAGGTAGCAAGCGAATTAGTGAATCTCAAGTTTTGCCGGGGCTGACAATTTCTCTACTCAATCAAGCTTTCCGACGCACTCGCCAAATGAATCAACGTTTAGTTGGAGCTTGGTTAATGGAGCAGTTTCAGAAGGCGAATGAATAATTCATCGTCATTAACCATTTCGGCACAAAGCGATCGCAATAAACCTAAAATGGCATAGGCTGTCTTTGAATTGAGCTTGGCAAATGGACAACTCCGAAACTTAAAAAACTTCGTCTTCAATACTATGCCACCACTCTCCAAGTTTCATTAAGTCTTCATGAATATCAGCGAGTTCATGAGCGTAGGCATCAGGTGAAAGAGTTGCTCGACGCTCTTGTAGTTTCTTCAATCGTAGTTGCACTAGCAGCCAAGGTTTAGAAATACTATCTGTTGCTTCGAGGTATTGTGCTAAATCTCTACTATCCATATCCACAAATGTAAAGCTCTTTGGTATTTGAGCAACTAAAATTCTCTTGTTAATCAAAAGACTGTTTATTCGCTTTGCCAGTCTGGTAATGCCGTCGGTATCGCATCTTGATATCCAGCCTCATTCAGGGCGTGTTTGGCTAAATCTAGATCAAAGATACCTTGAGAGTCATTCATCCGAAGGTACTCAACAGCTTTAACTAAATGGGCGATCGCATCTAGGGATGCTTCTAGTCTTGCTTCTAGTTCTTGGACTTTAGTAATGAGATCTTGTTGCGTTTGTTCGCTCATACGCTTTGTTCTCTCAAGAATTTTAGCAATTATTGAAGTTGAGGACGGTTTCTGTAGGCAGTGACAAAAAAGGGCGACGATACTTCAACCGTGCGCCCACAAGTTTTATCAAGATAATAGTAGTTCTCGCCTACTAGGATGTTTGCCTGGGATTACTTAGCTATTCGCCATCTGGAACCGCTCATTAACGGCATCCCAGTTAACGACATTCCACCACTGCTTCAGGTACTCAGGGCGCTTGTTTTGGTACTTGAGGTAGTAAGCGTGTTCCCAAACATCATTGCCCATTATTGGAAATTTACCATCACTCAGGGGGCTATCCTGATTTGGTGTACTGGCGATTTCCAGCTTGCCATCACTGGTGCGAACCAGCCAAGCCCAGCCACTGCCAAATTGATTAGCGCCAGCATCGTTGAACCGTGTCTTGAAGCTTTCAAAGTCTCCAAACGTGTCAGAAATCGCAGAAGCGATCGCACCTGTTGGCTCACCACCAGCATTTGGGCCCATCAGTGTCCAGAACATGGTGTGATTGACATGACCGCCACCATTGTTGCGTACTGCGGTCTTGATGTCTGACGGCAGACTATTGAGATCAAGTATCAACTCTTCTGGACTTTTGCTTTGCAGCTCAGGATACTTCTCTAGGGCGGCATTCAACTTGCTGACGTAAGCTTGGTGGTGCAGATCGTGATGAATCTGCATCGTCTGTGCGTCGATGTATGGCTCTAGAGCGTCGAAGCTATACGGTAATGGCGGTAGTTCGTGTGCCATAAATAAGTCCTTTGTTACGACTTGCGAGTAGCAAACTGGTATAGAGGCTCTGGCACTCCAGATGTCTGCTCTTACCAGCCCACCATTCACAAATCTTAAGTCTATATGGGAAGTGCGAATATAGGCAAATATACGCAAATTTCCCAAACTGTAATCTTAAAGCTACGAATTTTGGCTTCTAGCCAACGCATATAGTCTCTCTAAATCACTGTTGCTTAGGGATGCAGCCTTTTTCCCGGAATAGATCCTTATGTTGATAGACGTATGCAGAAAAAAGAAGGGGTAGGCTGAGAGCGATGAAGAGGAGGCAGACGATGGAGCGAGAGGTTAAGGATACTGACGGGATTACTTGGACATGTGTTCAGGCATATACAGGTCTTTCTGATGGAATACAAGACCAGAATGCCGCTCAGGTAAAGGGCACAGATGATACATACTGGGTTGTCTGCACTCCTTCGGGCGGAGCGAAGTCGGTGCGGCTCAAACTACAGGGTGAATGGGAAACATCCTATTCCGACGAGGCATTGCTTGGTAAGATCGCAGCACAGCAGCAGGATTAAAACTCTTGAGTAGCAACGGATAGCCTCGTTAATTGACCGAGGCTTAAACCTTTTATTCATAAATTTAACTGCGTCAGTCCGAAATCTGTCGTTGGTAACCTCTCCTGTTGAGTGCGGTTTCGCCCCACATCTAACAACCCTGAGTTCGCTATCGTGAAAGGGTATCGAGGGAAGCCCCAATAGTGGCAACAGCTAATCTCCCTGTGTTCTCTTCCTTAATTGGGGAGGAGGGCTTTTGATTGCGTGATTGAGGTTTGGTAAGTCCCTCTTGAAACGGTGAAAAGAATTTTTTTGCGATCGCTCTTATAGTTCTGGCTTTTATGACATCACTCGTATTTTCAGCTCAACAACCTGAACCGATCAATGAACTTTATGTGTTTGGGGACAGTCTTTCGGATGTCGGTACGGTGTTCCGAGCCACAGGGGGAATGTATCCGCCTAATCCAACCTACTTTCAAGGGCGTTACTCGAATGGTCGGGTTTGGGTTGAGTATCTTGCCGATAAGCTGCACCTCTCCTCTAGGCAAACCAACAATTTTGCTTGCGGAGGAGCAACCACGGGAAGCGGAGGCAATAGTCTTGTCCCAGGCTTGTTGACTCAGGTTCAATCGTTTACACAGACGCATCCACAGACCAATCCCCATGCACTATATGTACTGTGGGCAGGAGCAAACGACTATTTGCAGGGGGTCAGCAGTGCCACTGTCCCCGTTGAAAATGTAACAGAAGCGATCGCCTCTCTCGTTGGTGTGGGTGCTAAAAAGATTCTGGTGGCAAATTTGCCAGATTTGGGGCAGTTACCCTCTACACGAACCAGTGCTAATTCTGCAAATCTCAGCACCTTAACACAATCCCATAATCAGGGCTTGCGACGAGCGTTGAAGCGATTGAATCAACAGGATTCTGACTTCCAGATTGCCAGTTTGGATGCCAACGCGCTTTATCGAGAAGCTATCACTAATCCAGCAGCGTTTGGCTTTACGAATGTCATCAGTTCCTGTCTATCTGGTCGCGCTTGTAGTAATCCAGACCAGTTTTTGTTCTGGGATGGCATTCATCCGACAACCGCAGCTCACCGCATCTTAGGAGAGGCTGCGTTTTCAGCGGTTCAAGATGGAGGAATGGTCGATTCCCGTCCAGTGCTGCTGAAGTAAACGGCTCTTTTACGACGAGGAGGGGTCTGAATATCCTTGGAGAAGACTGTATAAAAACCCTCTGCCTTTTCAAGGTAAACCAAGGTTTTTTAACCCGCGTAGGCGGGTTTTGTTTATGTAGCTGCGGTTTCAACCGCCAAGCTGACCTCAAATTGATACGAATGGTATTGCTCTTGCCCCTAGAGATTATCGAAGTGCATAGACTTAAGAGCTTCATTGCCGCCTCAATTATCTAATTGAGAAACAACTATGTATGTAAGAACGGCGTACATTACAGTACTATCATGGCGGCAGACAAAGGAGGTATTTGATGTGATGCCCACTCATCAAGAGGCACATCCTCACTCGCTAAATCGGTTGCTTGCCAACTTACCGAGTCAGGAGCTAACAGCATTGCTTCCTCATCTGGAGCAGGTATCACTCTCACATGGGCAGCCCATCATATTGCCTTATGAGCCTATCCCGTTTGTCTATTTCCCCCTCAACTCATTGCTTTCTTTGGTGACGGTGTTGGAGGACGGCTCAACGGTAGAAGCTCGCGCTATCGGGCGTGAAGGGATGTCAAGTTTGCCAATTCTTTTGGATGCAGGCACGACACCGATGCAAACAGTTACGCAAATCCCCGGTCAAGCCCTGCGTGTCAAAGCGGAGATAATCAAAGAAGCGTTTGACAAAGGTGGAGCATTGCGTCATATTATCCACCGATACATACATACAACCCTTGTTGTCGCTTCACAAACTGCTGCCTGTAATCGTTTTCATCGTGTAGAAGCAAGGCTCTGCCGTTGGTTGTTAATGAGTAGTGACGGTATCGGGAAGGAAGACCTTTTCCTGACGCATGACTTCCTAGCCACAATGCTCGGTGTAAGGCGTGCCGGAGTTAGTGAAGCAGCTAGTCAACTCCAGAGCCAAGGTTTAATTCGTTACCAGCGTGGACGCATCCAGATTGTTGACAGGAAGGGATTGGAAACATCTGCCTGTGAATGTTACGAGGCAGTCAAGGCAGAATATGTTCGCTTATTTGGCTAAAGCTTTTAGTCAGCCATCAATTACCGAGCCTTTACTTCAACTCTTGCGTATTTCCCGTTGATAACGAGGGCGTGCTGGTGTACCCCAACAGACTTGCTGTGCGGGGATATTGCTAAAAACACTGCTACGCGCACCAACGACAGCATTAGCACCAATCTGGACTCCTGGAGCAATGAAGCAATCTGTAGCAATCCAGACACCGTTGCCAATGGTAATTGGAGAGGTTATCAGAGTAAAGGCTGGGTCTTGAATATCATGGCTACCCGTGCAGAGGTAGGATTTTTGAGAAATAACGCAATGACAGCCAATGTGTATCGGCTCAAGGCTGTACAAAACAACATCATCTCCAATCCAACTGTAGTCACCAATTTCTACTTTCCAAGGATAGGTGAAACGAGCAGTGGGTCGAATAACAACACCTGTACCAATTTTTGCCCCAAATAGCCGCAAGAGCAATTGGCGAAAGCGATTGAAGGTATGGGGACTCAAGGGAAATGCGATCGCTTGTACTAACCACCAGAGTAGGACAACCCAGCCAGGGCGACCTCGGTCATACCCAGCTTGGTTATATTGACGTAAATCAACTAGGGGGGCAGTAGTAGTGACGGGGAGGTGGGGGAGTGGCGAGATAGGGAGGTGGGGAGGGGGGGAAGGAGAATTACTACTCGTCATAGTTACTAGGGTGGACGGCTAGGGGAATCAGGCGCAATTCAATACTCTCAGTGAGTTTCTGAGACAACTGGCGAGGGTGGTGTGGCGGTAACATTTAGCTGTCCGCCAAACTGCCGTAACTCATAAAGTTTCACACCAATTTGATACTCATACTGACTCAGTAAACGTCCATAAATATAACCAGCTTTTCCATCTAGAAAGCCCAGTCGGATGAAGTAAAACAAAATAAATCGTAGTGTGGGTTTAAAGGGTAGCCGCACCCAGAGGGTTTTGAGAAAACGCTTCCGCTGCACAGCGTCTCCAAAAAGATTTGCGCCAATTGTACCGGAGTCGTCTTTGCCATTTAGCAAATTGAGATAAACGCGAGCTTCCCAATTCGAGTAACGATTATGCCGCTCTAGCCAGTGATAGAGGTCACGAAAATCTATATGCAGCATATCATTTTTTAAGTAGCCAACTTTGCCGTCCAAGATAACGTGTTCGTGAACTTCATTATCACCTGTATTGCGAATCTCCTCTGTATTAAGGTTCTCGTAGCGACCTTTTTTATGCTTAAACAAACGTAGATTCCAGTCGGGATATTTCCCACCGTAACGAATCCATTTACCCAAAAAGAATACCTTGCGATTGAGGTAGTAGCCCTCATAGTCTGACGTTTGAATTGCAAGAGCAATTTCATCCCAAAGTTCTGGGGTAATCCGCTCATCACAGTCAACAATGAGTACCCACTCATTACGGAAGGGTAAATTATCTAGGCTCCAATTTTTCTTTTTCGGCCAACGCCCATTGAAATGAAATTGCACCACATTAGCATCATAGTTTTTAGCAATTTCGACAGAGCGATCGCTACTTTGAGAATCGACGACAAATACTTCATCAGCTCTATTTAGACTCTCTAAACAAGCCGGAAGATTAGTTTCTTCGTTTTTGGCAGGAATCAGAACGGAGACCGGAATTTTGTTTGTGGTAAATGCCATACCTAAAAGTCTGCTACTTGAATTTGTTTGCCAAAATATCTGGAGATTTCTTCATCGTAACAGTCAATAATTCTTAACAAGTATTATTTAAATAATTATTTCCCTGTAGTAGAATTACTCAGTGGCAAATCCGATTTTGGTCTTTTTAGAAAGCCTTTAACCGCTGCACTTAAATAACCCATTTGACCGTAAGCGTACACTAAGTTATCAAAGCGCAATGCCGGGTCACGGAAGTGTTTAACTGATTTGTATAGTCCTCGCGCCATTCGTTCACCGCCTCGCAATAGCTGACGGGAACCAGCACGACCAGAGAGTTGTTCACGATAGCATTCGCTAATGCCTTGCCACCAACCTCGATTTAAAAACCAGATTCGCTCAAGTCGCTCTAGAGCAACATTATGAGCGACTAGTGCATCTGGCAAATAGGCAACCTGCCACCCTCCCTGAAGGGCTAATTCGGTCATATGCAATTCTTCATTGGATAACAAATTTGTACCGATACGACCCAACTTGGTATTGAAACCACCGACTTGTTCGAGAAAGCTTCGTCGAAGTGAATAGTTTACCCCTCGTGGAGTCAAATTAGGATTATTGATATAAACAATTTCTTCACCCAAATCATACGCTCCTAAATTTCCGGCTAATTCGGCTGATAACCACTTAGGAGGTATGAAACCATCCGGCCATAGAAGGGTAACCTTCCCACCCGCGATCGCGAGTTTTTTGTTACTTTGATAGGCGTGATAAATTCCCTTCAACCAAAGGGGGCTAGCAACGGCATCATCATCAAGATAAGCAAGAATTGGAGAACGGGCTTCTTTCGCACCTGTATTGCGAGCAACGGATAGACCAAGAATCGGTTCATAAACATAATTGAGTCGTGGGTTGGACAGTCGTTCGCCAACAATTTCACGAGTGCGATCGCTCGACGCATTATCTACTACAATCACTTCATAACTGTAAAAATCCTGCTGGAGCAAGCTATCAATAGCAGCGCTCAAATATTCCTCACGATTGTAGGTGCAGATGATCGCAGAAATTTGAGGGTCTGACATATAAAAAGATTGGGAGGATTTACTGGCAGGTTCTCAAGAAGCGTCTGATAGGGGGAATTGGGAATTGGGAATTGGTGATTGGGAGAAAGAGACTTTCAGGTGGAAAGTTGTGTAGGGAAGTTCATAGAGTCTCTTGCATCTAAGAAGCCCCATTTTTAGGATGATTAATGCGCTTGTTTATCTAGAGTTTTCTTGGTTTTTGGTTAGCGCAGTAATATTTACGAGTAACAAAGCTAAGTAAGTGTTATTGGATGCCTAAAGGATGGGTGCTTGTACTTCTAGCGTTCTAACCTGTTAACCTACTAACTTGCCAGCTTTAGTAAAGGGGTAATGAGCAGAAGCTAACCAAAAAACCCTGTTGTTTTTCCTTGAGTTTGGGGAAACAGGGGTATTTGTTTTGTGTTTTTTCAGGGTTGCCGTTCATTCCTCACTCCTTACTCAGATGACTGTGCATCACGATAAGAGTTTCCGACAACTGACTCAGACGAACTTCCAAATCTTGTTTGCGGCTCAAAAGTTGCTTCAGCTTTTGATGACGTGCGATCGCTATACTTACACTAGGAACTTGGTCGGGTGGGCAAGGCCGTGCCCAAAACTGACCATCTTCATTCAGTCCACAGAGGCGGTAACCTGTTCGAGGGGATTCATAAGTGACTTGGGCATCGGGTTGATTCAAGAGTTCTTCTTTTACATAGTCCATCAATCGGTCAACATCCGCATGGCGTACTGCCCCACCCTCGTCTTTGGCTTCACGGGCATGAGACTCTAGCCAGCCATCAAGAATTGGCCCTTCCATATAGATGTCTTGTATTTGCCGCACGATAGTCTGCAATTCTTTTTGCCAGCCACCAACAATTTCCTGGATTTCTTGCAGCAGGTTCATTGCCAATGCCGGATTAGCTGCATGACGATGATTGCTGAAGGTAGGAGATTTCAATTTGGGTAGCGTCGGCGCTTTGCCCTGATTCTTGCGGGCAGGAAAAGGCTGTACAGCCATCGAGAACGAAGGTTCGCCCGCATCTCGATGAGGGACAAATTGAGTACTATCAGCATCAGTTGGGTGTGTCACAGTTGCAGAGCTTGTTTTACTATCAGTTTGTCGCGGTTGTTCCAACTGATGGAGTGCTGTCTCGATCCGTTGCAGTTCTGGTTTCATGGTTCTCTCATACCACTGTGTCAAAATCACTAATGCCTTAATTCCAGCACAATTCCTAAGCGTGAGGTTAGCTTACCTGCTGAAGAATTTGTCAACTTGCTCAATTTTGTCTTTTTTTGGTCATTTTAGCGGCATTGCTTAGCAAAAATGGAAATTTTCCGCTAAAGCCTGACGGCTTAAAATAAACTCGTATCTGTTGAATCCTATGCACTTCCTACGAAAATAGGCAAGGACACAGAGAAGAAATTCCTTCCCCTTCTTTCCTCTACTCTCTTAACACTTGTGAACTCTGATTCTCAACCCTCTACCAGTCAGATAATCTTAGTAACAGGGCCATCACGTTCTGGCAAAAGTGAGTGGGCAGAAGCATTAGCCCGACAAACAGGGAAGCAAGTCATTTATGTGGCAACTGCCGAGACTAATCCAGATGACGTTGAGTGGCTGGCGCGGATAGAGAAGCATCAGCAACGGCGTCCAGAGGAGTGGACTACTCTGTTGGTACCAGTGGAGTTATCCACAACGATTCGAGCGTATTCTAATAGCCGTTGCTGCCTGTTGGTTGACTCTTTAGGAACTTGGGTCGCTAATCTACTCGATCAAGAGGCAGAGGTTTGGCAGAGAACGCTACAAGACTTATTAAACAGCTTAGGTCAGATAAAAGGTACTGTGATTTTTGTTGCAGAGGAAACAGGCTGGGGCGTTGTTCCTGCCTATCCTGTTGGGAGACTATTTCGCGATCGCCTTGGAGAATTAGTTCGCCAACTTGGTATGCTTGCCAAACCAACCTACTTAGTTACAGGCGGTCACGTTCTCAATCTCAGTACTCTCGGTTCACCCTTGCAGAAGTAGCGTCCCTCGTTACTATGGAGGAAAAGAGAGCAAACTGGGGATTGGGTCGGAAGAATACACCTGATAACCCAATACGGAAGACATGACACATTCCATGGCATCTGAACAAGAAGTTAAACGCTATCTTGCTTACTGGTTTCAGTTAGGCAAAAAAGTTGTGATTCGTAACGGTGAGTCAGCACTGCTGCCGCAACCCATATTCACAGGCGATCGCTATAGTGATGAATTTGAACATATCTGGAAGCAAGTTGTGTCGCCCGCTAGTGGTGATTGTTACTTAGAAGGCACCGAGCAAACCATTGCAGAACTCCTGACACCCCAGTGGACAGTGTCACCTTGTGTTCGCTGTGATATGCCTGTACCTGTTAAAACGGTCGGGATGCCACCAGAACTATGTCCCTGTAATGATTTACCCAGTTGGCCAAATTCAGAACTTCCAGCACCACGAGATTCTGTCAGTACTCAAGATCGTCTGAGTGCGATTCGCGATCGCTTATCTAAAGCTAGCCCTTATTAAGAATAGGACTTACGCAGATACTCTACAAGTAAGTGGGCATTGCCCACCTAACTCTTACCTCAGCTAAGCCATTTTTCTCTCTTGACAAATAATTTTAGACAGTCTTAACTTGTCTAAAGTAGGGTTGACTCAGTCTGTATAGTTGATTGCTTGACCTCGAAACTAATACTTCTTCAGACACGTCAAGGATTCAGGTCTAATCAAGTACCTTCAGGCTAGGCTTGGATAGAAACTCCAACTAGGAGTAAAAAGTGACGCTGATATGAGAATCTTGTTAGTCGAGGATGATGATCGAATTGCCAAGCCTCTGGCTGAAGATCTGAGGCATCAGTATCATATTGTAGACATCGCCGAGGATGGTCTCCTTGGCTGGGAATACTCTCAAGTTACACCGTATGATCTAATTTTGTTAGATCTGATGTTGCCCCGCTTAGATGGAATCACGTTGTGCAAGCGTTTGCGAGCTGCTGGTTGGACTTCCCCTATTTTAATGTTGACATCGCGAGACACCACTACAGACAAAGTCGTTGGACTAGATGCTGGTGCGGACGATTATTTAGTCAAACCTTTTGATACAGAAGAGCTAGCAGCACGCATTAGAGCATTATCACGTCGAAGTGCAGAAAGCCGACCACCGATCTTGAGTTGTGGTGACTTACAGCTTGATCCAAGTACCTATAGCGTGACTTATGGGGAAAAGGATTTATCATTAACCCCTAAAGAGTACATGATTTTGGAATTGCTTTTGAGAAATCCCACTCGTGTGTTCAGTCGCGCCTCACTCCTCGAAAAACTCTGGGAGTTTGATCAGCTACCTGGCGAGGAAACCATCAAAACTCACATTACAAGCTTACGACGTAAGCTCAAGGAAGCAGGAAGCTCAGAAGATTTTATTGAAACTGTATATGGACTCGGTTATCGCCTTCGCGCTAATTGAGCTACCACTGTTTTAAGCGATCGCACCTTGAATTTAATTTGGCATATTAAACGTATTGGAAAAAGGAGGAAAGGAAATTCTATACTTCCCCTTTACCTTTCCACTTTCAACTAAAACCAGTTAATTTAATAGGCAATGCCAAACGTAGAACAGCTTCCGAGTCTGCGACGTTTGCCAGTCCCTTACGCCAGTGTGAGGAATGCTTGTGTTTCAGAAAATTCAGCGCCGCCTGCTGCTATCTTACTTAGTTGTCCTTATCTCCATACTGTTAAGTTTTGCGATCGCAGTTCGTATTGTGTTTACTCGCGTACTCAGCGAACGCTCTGTAGAAAACCTTAAGGAACTAGCAAAAGATGCGGCGAGTGACATGTATTTTGATGACAACCAGTTAAAAGTTCACGAAGAAATTTCTCTGGAACAATTAAATCCTAACCATCAAGCTTTGCAGTGGTTTGATCTTGAGGGCAATCTTGTTGAGGCAAGAGGTTTACCTGAAAATTTATTAGATCCGCCTTTTCCTCGTCAAATAAACTGGAATAAAGTGATGACGGATAAGAAGCACCGCCAATGGTACATCTTACCCGTTAAGAATTATGACTTTACTCAAACACTTGGCTACGTCATAGCAAGTCAATCTCAGGACTACGTTAATTCAACACTTAAAAAATTAGATATAGGCTTAGGCGGCAGCATTACTATTGCTCTAATTTTTAGTGGCATCAGTGGGATTTTCCTGACTCGACAGGCAATGCAGCCAATTGAAGAAAGTTTTCGACGACTTCAACAGTTTACGGCTGATGCTTCCCATGAACTGCGCGGCCCTCTAATGGCTGTTAAAAGTAACGTAGACGTAGCGCTGAAATATCCGGAAGGTATGCGATCCAGCGATGCAGAAAAGCTTAAAGCAGTTACTAGCGCTGTTAAGCAGATGACTCACCTTACAGAAGATTTATTGTTTTTGGCTCGCACAGAACAAACTCCCAGAGAAGAGCGTAAACCTGTTGATCTAGAGGAACTTCTAGATGGCTTAGTTCAGTTGTATACCCCCCAAGCGAAAGAAAGACGTATCAACTTGAAAGTTTATTTGACTAACCATCTTGATCTGCTTGGTGAGCCAATTCAACTCAATCGGTTATTTTCCAATTTGATTGAAAACGCACTGAAGTACACAGTGGAGGGAGGCAAAGTCGAAATCCGAACTAGCCGTGAAGGTTACTATCTTCGGGTGCATGTGCGCGATACAGGCATCGGGATTGCACCGGAACACATCAAGTATATCTTTGACCGCTTTTGGCGGGCTGACGAGGCTCGTGCGTATCGGACTGGTGGTTCGGGCTTAGGGCTAGCAATCGCTCAAGTGATTGCTAGAAATCACGGTGGCTCAATTAGTGTTACGAGCCAAGTTGGGGTTGGTAGTTGCTTTACAGTCCGCTTGCCAGCTTGTGGACGCTAGTGCTGTTGAGCAAAAATAACTCAGCAGTTAGAAAAAAATGTCTAATCAGCCAGCAGAAATGCGATCGCCTTCCTATAATGAATACTTTCCAGCTACGGTGACACCCTAGGAATCACTTCACCTTGTCCAAACCTGATCATTGCTCTCCCCAAGCGTGTGAGTTTTATCATAAATGAAGTGCCGCTGATGCCTTATTCCTAGTTGCTTATATCAACTATTCCCTATGCCTACATACCCTGGAATTTCTAGCGAAGCATTCAAACATCCCCTCGATCAACAAGCCGAGCAAGCCTTGCGTAGTGTTCCTGGATTTGATCTGGTTGCCCGCAAGTTTGTGGAATTTCTCTACGAACGCCCTCAGTTAGTCTATCTGATGGGCAACTGCATTCAAGTTGGGCCACGGCAATATTCGACTCTTTATCAGATGTTCCGTGAATGTATTCGGGATTTAGATATCTACCCAGAACCAACTCTGTTTGTCGATCAAAATCCCGAAGTCAATAGCCATGCCTTGGGGCAAGAACATCCTTATGTAGTCATCAACACAGGCTTATTAGATTTACTGAGTGAAGCAGAAATTCGCACCGTTCTAGCTCATGAGTTAGGACACATTAAATGTGGTCACACTATCTTAATCCAGATGGGAATTTGGGTAACAAATGCTGCCTCAATGTTGGGTGAAATGACACTTGGCTTGGGCAATCTCGTCAGCAGTGGCTTAGTTTATGCCTTTTACGAATGGCGTCGCAAAGCCGAACTCTCCTCAGATCGAGCCGCATTACTAGTCATGGATGATCTCGATACCGTGATCCAGACCATGATGAAAATTGCAGGTGGTAGTGCCAAGTACTCTCACGAATGCAATCTTAATGAATTTATCCGTCAATCTGAACGTTATCAAGAACTTGATCAAGACGGTCTCAACCAAGTCTACAAATTTTTACTCTATAACGGTGGCAACGGTTCGCTCTTAAGCCATCCCTTCCCAGTTGAGCGTTTACGCTACCTCCGAGAATGGGCAATTTCAGAAGACTATCGCCAAATTCGTCAAGGTAATTATCGACGAGCGACAGCAGAAGGAGCCGTTAATGTTTCCTCAGAACCTTCAGCAAATGAAGTGGAAACACTACAGCGTCAGATTGAGGAACTCCAAAAAGAAATCAACCGTATCAAATCCCCACCCCATAATCCCTAGCCAGGGTTTTCTCTACTTTACAAACTTAGAGATAGCTACCGCTTCCAGCAGATTTTTTCAGAAAATAAATCGAAATCTCGCACCCTCCTGTTGTAGAGATTTTGTGGCACTCCCAGACTGTAACTGAATCATGGTAATCAACAGCAAGCCTAATAGAATTCACGGCTACAAGTTGTAGCACCTCCCTAATCAAACGAAGGAAAACGTCAGCTACTAACCGATGAGACCTGTATATTTCATAGAAAATCTATATGATCAGGGTATGCTATCTTCAAAAAATATTTAGGTGGTTAAGCCTACAACAAGAACAATCACTAGTATCGACGCAGAGTGCCATCAGCTTTCTCTTCTTCTACCTTCAGCAGGAACGTAAGCGTCCTGAGATAGTTTCATGATCAGGGATGTTTTCTCACTCTCAGAAGGTCACCAAACTGAGCCTCGCCCCAAGCTAAGCAAGTTAGGGTTCGATACTCGTCATGCTCAGGAAATAATCTATCAATTTTTGTTGGAACTTGTTAGAAAACAGCCCCCAGCAAAAGTTTTACTGGAATTTAAACAATTATTTATTGATTATGATTCTTCCTCTGGAAATGTAGAGGTTATAAAAGCCATATCCAATCTAATTTTCTCGAACAATGAGAATGACTTCCTGCATACGCTAAAGCGGTCTTGTTATATTCTGATCAATAACTGGGATACATCAAGAAACTATAGCTCTATCAAAGCGCTAGTTGACTTGTTTTCCGATCTGAAAATTAATAAGAGAACGCTTTCCCCGGCTCTTAGCCGCTTACGGGCTTGGCTTGCAAATTTCATTCAAGGCCAAGATTATTACGAGCTTAAGTTGTTTCTGGCGAAATATGGCTATTCAGACAAGGCTCATTGGAGTAGTCGTTATACCTCATATTTATTAGTTCCTCAATATACTAATCTTAATAACCCTGTAGAACAACGAGAGGCAGCAAGAGCGCTTTCAAAAAAGCTGAAAGACCAGTTTAAATTTGATTTGGCAATGTACACAGCTCGCTCTCAGTCACCTATACATCATAAAGATAAAACATATAAAAATCCGACAGGTCTGGGTGATGACGTTCTACGGTTTATTAAAATGATTGTCGTGAAACGCGGCACATTTAGTCATGTGAATTTAGCAAATATTTTTCTTGAGCAAACACGAAATATTAAGTATCAAGATTTCAAATATTCTTTGCAAAAATATTTAGTGTTTTCTGTAGACAATAAAGATTTTGTAGAGGTATTAAATAGACAGCTTTCAGAAAAATTAGAAGTGCTATATGAGAGTTATCATGAGCAAAGAATTAATGAAGCATTAATATTGAGAACCTCTAATAAAATCATTGATTATTTAACAACAGAAGACCAGCAAGAACCTTCAGCGTTATTTATTTTGTTACTTTCTCAAGGAAATCACCTTACCTTAGTAATCGTCCTTCTCAAGATTATTTTGATTTGTCCGAATTCGCGCACCCATCTAGAAACTTGTATTGCTAAGTTAATTAAATATTATGCGGATTATTCTGAAGACGAATGCCAGTGGGTTGTTAACTTTTTTGAAGTTTTCAACATAACATTTGCCATTCATGCTGATAACGTCCAATACAACTTGATTAAAATGAGTACAACTAGCCCAGATGATCAGTCAGAAGCTGCCCTGGAAACCTATCGAGTTTTTTCCCAGCTTCGGGAATGTGTCAGTGTAGATGCAGAAGAAGAGGGCTTGCCTCAAGTTGATGAAGGCAGAGAGCAGGAGGCAGAAGGCAAAAGGTAGTCTTCAGGGCGCCATACTTATGCATTAGTGAGGCTTTGCGTAGGAGTCGAACAAAATACCTATCCCTGCACCAACAACTTCTGCCAGAATACTGACTAAACGAAACAAGGCAACAACGCTGAGAATTATAGCGATAGGAAAGTAAGGCTTAAGCAATGCGATCGCGGTTGTCTCAAACACTCCTAAACCTCCCGGTGTCGGGATAACCAAACCCAACACCCACGAAAGACTAAATGCACTAAATAGCAGTAGGAATTGGCTAGGATTTACAGTTGTAAGGGCGCTAAAGGTCAGTAAGAAGCCACTACCCCGGAGTATTAAGAAGCCTAGTTCTCCCAATAACGGCAAAACGGGATACCCCTCAAGCTGAAATACCTCCGTGCCAGGCGCTTTTCCCTTTAAACGACTCACTAGCTGAAGCACTGGGTTGAGAACTTTGGGATGAACTGCCAGTAAGACAACGCCCAAACCAAAAATTTGAAATCCCCAACTCCAAGCATTCCCTTGGGCATCCAACCAACCTAGCTGACTAGCCGTTAAGGCAACCAGTAATGCCGCCGCCGCCATCAACAACGGTTCTAGCAAGACGCTAATTGTCGCTGCTCCCAAAGAACCACCTGCATTAGTCACTGCCCACACGCGGCCATAGTAGTGCCAAACATTGCCAGGTATATACTTCGCCACATTAGTCTTCAAGTAAACCGGAAGCACCCAATGGTACTGAACGGGTTGTTTGAACGATCGCAAAATCCAGCCCCAGACTAAGCCTGCCCAGATATGAGCAAGTAAGGTGATAGAGAATGCGATCGCCAAAATTGTCCAGCTAGCTGCATCAATCCGAATTGCCGCAACTTCTCGCCAGTGATCTTTAAATGCCTTTACCAAAAAAAACAGCGTTCCACCCAGAATTAACCACCGGAGGTAGGGCTTCAGCGATGACCAGATTTTCTTCATGACAGAACGGCTTAAAGTCTATATCCGGACTATTAGAGTTGAGCAATAGAACATGATGATTGAGAAGCACTTCGACAGGATGGGGGATTAAACGATCGATAACTTATGATTATCCCTTCTTAAAAAGCAGAGGTACAGGAATCGAAACAGAAGTTACCCAGCATTAGCTGCCTCTAATTCCCTTAAATTCAGAGTTCTAAAGTTGCAGATCGCATGGATTAGAAACCATTGTTTTGGTAAGCATTCCCTATCATCAATCCCAAAATGATAAGTTGTCTTTAATTGAGCCTACCTGTTCAAAATAAAGATCGCTAGCCAATGATTTTATCGGCTTATTATTTAATCTCGGTTTAACCAGAAATAACAACAGGTGCAATAGGCGCACTGTGTCACTCTCTCTTCAGTTAGAGAATAGCGGTTTTTTAGAGGGAGTCAGAATGTCTCCTTTGCTAGAGGGAGGACTCGCCGTTCTCTTGATACTATCTATAAGCGTGATTGAAGGATGACCGCTATCACTCCCAAGCATAAAAGATAACTTGCGATCGGTAGCTTTAGTTCAACTACAGCACTCTACCTTTTTTTAACGGGAGCATTGCAAGCTGCCGTAATTCTGGTGTTTGGGGATATAGCTGTCAGCTTTCATGAAGAGACAATCAGCTTAACTGAAGCTGAAAGGAGTATTTTATGAAAAAATTAACGGCTTTCCTCAAACAGCTACAACTCAGGCAATTATTGACAGTTCTTTTAGCAACAGTAGTACTGTTCGTTAGTACAGCTTGTAACAACGGTAACGAGACTGGGGCACGCCCAAATAACCTTCCTGTTCAGATGGGAGGTTCCAACAATCCCTATAAGAGTGGTGGAGATACTAACACCAACTTTAATCTTTCTCCTGACCCGAAGGTGAACGGCGAAAAAGCCAAGGCTATTGGTAAGCAAGCCAGTATGCCAACCCTATCTAACCCGTTGATTGCTGCGGTTGAGACGCTTTATCCCGGTGCTGAATCACCTGCAAATAGACCCGATGTGGAGAAAGCCTTACCGAAGAAAACCCTGCAAGATTATGAGACATCTGAGCCAGGTGGACTAAACCAACGGAAATCAAGCCTTGGCGATCGCGTTCAAGATCGCTTAGCGGAAGTTAAAGAAACCTTCGAGGAGGCTTCTGACTTTATTGGTGAAGACGCACAAGAAGCCTTACAAAGACATGAAGAACCAGGCTTGCGCTAACTGAAAACAGGTATCTCCCTAAGGCAATACGTTTGGTAGTAATTGATTTGTAATTAATAAAGTCTTTTGATTCGTCAAACAAAACGTGCCCTAGGCAAAGGTATAACTTGGTTAAACTTTCGCTTACTTACAACACTTCGGAGGAAGAGAGTATGAACAAAATAAGAGCTTGGTTGAAAAGCGGTAAGCTCAAGCAGATATTAACAGTATTTTTGGCGGGTATCTTACTCTTTGTTAGCACAGCTTGTAATGGTGCGGTATCAGCAAAGAATGCCGAGCAAGTCAAAAAGGTTAAGGAAATCTACCCAGGTGCAGAACAACCAGCACAGAGACCAAATGTAGAGAGGCGTCTACCTAAGATAAGCCAACAAGATTTTGAAAAATCTGAACCGGGTGGACAAATTCAACGGGATTCAGATTTAGATGATCGTGTTGAAAATCGCCTAACGACGGTGAAAAAGACTTTTGATAAGGCCTCGGAATTTATCAAAGAGGATGCAAAGGAAGCTCTAGAGAGACACGAAGATGTACGCAAGCCTGGTTTGCGTTAACTGAGAGTGGGATTGTATCCTAAATAATCTATTGTTATGGCTGGAATTGATTTGCTAGATTTAGATGCTTTTCAATTCATCAAACAAGAAAATTGATTGTTGTTTGAAGCCATAAGTCCCTTAACCTTTCACTCAAAACAAAATTGGAGGAATTACTCAATGAACAAAGTAATCAATTGGTTAAAAGATATCCGGCTGGATCGAATCCTAACAATTTGTCTAGTTGGTCTCTTAGTTGTTGTAACTACTGCTTGTAGCGGTGGCGCATCAGCAAAAACTGCCGACAAAATCAGAGAAGAAGTTCCAGGAAGCGCTCTCACAAATGAATACAAAGGTGGGATAAATAGCTACAGCGATGTCGATCCTAGACAGAGTACTACAGGGGCAGAAGCGAAGGCTAAAGCTTTGGTAGACAACGCCCAGAGAAACATCGACGAGAAGGGTATTGATAGTACTGAGCAATATGTTGAAAACTACCGGAGTGGTACGCCCCTTGGCGAGAGAACACGCCGGATTGGTGAAGATGTAGGCGAGGCAGCTAAGAACGTTGGCGAAGATGTCTCTAAGGGCGCTCAAAAGAACGCTCAACAAACCAAGGCAACGGCTCAAGATGCGGCTATAAATACCAAGCAGGCGGCTGACAAGACTTCTAGAACTGCTCAAAGCAAAGTCAACGAAAGCGTTAAGGGTGCTCAGCGAAGCGTAGATAATGCGGCTGATGCTGGTGACAGCTTGGGCGATAAAATCAAGCAAGCTGCTGAAAATGCTGCTGATGCTATTAATCCAAACGTCAACAGCAAATAAACCACAACGAGGTTTAGGTGATGCGGCTGAAGCAAACAACTAAAATTAGCTAAGTCTAAACCTAAAAATAAAACTTACAAGAACCAGTCAGATGGGAGTAACCACTGACTGGTTTTTCAGTCTCACAACATGGGTTAAAGCTTGGGACTTAAACAAAAAACTAGGTCAAAAATGGCTTCAAACCTAGACAGAGGAGTGCTTTTAGATTAAATCCGCGAAAATCCAGTATTCACAAGGGTTTCAGGCGTTTTTAGGTCATCGACTCCGGTTCCCCTCAAACTTGGGGGCTAGGATTGAGTGCGATCGCAAACTCCTTTGTTGTCAAGAATATTTTAGATGCGTTAGCCCTGTCGGGTGAGATGCGATCGCAAGTCAGGGAGCGCAGGTTACTGGTTACTGGTTACTGACATATTGCAGAGGCGTTGTTGCCGTCGTTGATTGTTCCTGCTGGTGATACCAAGCTTGCAGCGCCAACTGATGTATCTCTCGCCAAGAGCGGTTATTGGTTCTTGCTAGCTCTGCACAATCTTCATATTCTGGCTGAACGTTAGTGATAATTCTCTCTGTTGAATCATTACTCCAAGCCACCTTCACCCGTACCTCACCATACTGAGTCTGTACGCTTTGGATTTCCCGTGGCAAAATTGCTCGTTGTTGAGTCAGACGCCGCACTCCCAAAGTAGTTGTTTCACGGAATAAAACCGCTTCACAAGCCTCGATATCCTGAGGATGGCAAATTACAGTGAGTAAGATACCGGGTCGAGACTTCTTCATCCCAATCGGCTGAGTGAAAACATCCACTGCACCCGCATTAAATAGCGCCTCAAACACATAGCCGATCGCTTGAGGACTCAAGTCATCAATTTGGGTTTCCAGTACCGAAATCGTTTCTAAGAAAGTGTCTGTTGTTCGTTGCTCGTTGTCCGACCCCCCCTTACCAAGGGGAGGCAAAGGAGGGTTAACCATCGATGACTGACCAATCCACAGTCGCAAAATATTGGGAATCGGTAACTGGATCGAACCTGCACCATTCCCCACCTGTTGAATCGTCATCGCTGGCGGCGCACCAAAACTAGTGGCAAGCGTAACTGCGATCGCAGCTCCCGTTGGTGTCACCAATTCCCGCTCAATCCCGTTGCTGTAAACTGGCACCTGGCGCAATTCCCATAATTTCAGCACGGCTGGTACTGGCACCGAGAGCCGACCATGTGCCGCTCGTACTGTCCCACCACCAGTAGGGAGAGCCGAACAGTAGAGTTGGTCAATCCCTAGCCAATCCAACCCCAAGCAAGTACCTACAATGTCTACAATGGCATCAGTAGCCCCGACTTCATGGAAATGAACCTTCTGGGGTGCAATGCCATGTACTGCTCCTTCTGCCTCAGCGAGTTTGCGGAAGACAGCAAGGCTCCACTCTTGAACTCGTGGTGGTAACTCTGCTGTTGTAATTAAGTATTCAATTTCTGGCAGGTGCCGCGTCGGAGCATGAATAGAGGTTTGGTCTTCAGTCTCTGAGGTAAGACTTGCTGAGTGATCATGGTCATGAGGGTGATGATGTCCATGTCCATTGCTCGTGCGGTGAGGATGTTGCTCTTTTGTTTGTAAATCCACATGGACTTTTGTTGCGACTTGACCATTGTGGTGAACGTTTTCGGCTCGTAACTGGTACTCCTGCTCAATCCCCAGTTTGGCAAGTTTTTCAGTTAAGTACTCCAAAGGCACACCAGCCGCCACGAGTGCCCCTAAACACATATCACCAGCAATTCCTGTCTGGCAATCCAGGTACGCAAGCTTTGTCATACAGTTTTGACTATTGAGTTTTGAGTGAATGTATCATTCATGACTCGTACTTTTAGAAAGAAGAATAAATTTTGATGGCGACAATTTACACAGTCCATCCGGAAACTCCCCAAATCCGTCGAATAGAGGAAATTAGAAACGAACTGCAAGATGGTGCAGTAATGCTATATCCGACTGATACCGTTTATGCAATTGGTTGCGATTTGAATGTGAAGTCCGCCGTAGAACGTGTAAGGCGTCTGAAGCAATTATCTAATGATAAGCCTCTGACGTTTCTATGTTCCTCTCTATCCAATATCGCTGAGTATGCCTTAGTGAGTGACTCTGCTTACCGCTTGATGAGGAGCCTAATTCCAGGACCTTACACATTCTTGCTACCAGCAACGAAGTTAGTGCCCCGGTTGGTGATGAGTCCCAAACGTAAAACTAGCGGTATCCGTGTTCCTGATCATCCAGTCTGTCAAGCGCTGCTGAAAGCCTTGGGAAATCCCGTTATTTCCACCTCCGCACATTTGGCAGATGAGGAGGGCAAAATCCCGACACTGGGACTGGAACGAGCGAAACTGTTCGACGAGTTTGATGGCTTGGTAGACATTATTGTGGACGATGGCTCGGAACCAGGCACTCAAGTATCAACCATTGTAGATATGACAGGTGAGGAACCTGTCATGGTGCGAAAAGGTCTGGGATGGGAAGCGGCGATGGCTTGGGCATCACCAGTTAACCAAAACTGGGAGTAGAGGCGTTTGTAGCGGCTTGCCCAGTTCTCGGTTTATCCATCAAGCCAGACACTACAAGCGACTGGTTGGGGATTACGGATGAAGAGTTTGCTCTCAATCCACTTTCTGTACTGGTCTACAGATACCAGCTTCTCTTGGCTCTTACAATCCTAGGGCATAAATTGCTCAAATGCTTTTATGGCAAGGATTACAAGCCCTGAGGCAGGGCTGTCAGCGAAAAGCCGTCCAAGCGGTCAACCAGTGAGCGCGTAGGTAATCTTAGGTAGTGTCCTAAGAATGCCTGAATGACTCAGGGTAGCAATCTACAGTCGAATTGTGGACAGCAAGAGAGGGACAGCGGATGGATGACAACCCAGCCAAACATCCCTCGCTGAGGAAAGTTGTCGCACTTCGTCACAATGAGTCTAGCGGGGCAATACCATGAACGTTAAAACAGCCAATCTCAATCAAATTTCCGACAGTGAACTGTACGCTCCGGAAAATGTCAAAGAAACTGACACTCAAGGTTTAACAGAAATGCTGCTGGAAGAAATTCGTTCGCAGCTAAAAACATCACCCAGCCGTGCAGATGCAGTAGCGAACCGGATTGCCTTAGAGGTAGAACGGATTTGCCACAAAAGCGATCGCATCCAAACCAGTGGTGAAATCGGCTCTTGGCAATTTACCTTGGCACGCCATCGGTTGCATAAGTGCCTGTCGTACTATCAACTCGGTTCCAAGCAAGGTCGTGTCGAACTGCACAGCAACCTCAGCGTCATGATTTATCGTCATGTTGCGCCGTCTCACGCTCAGTTAACCTTTGCAGCTCGCTACAACTTGATTGAGGACTTTTTGCAAGATTTTTATGCGGAGTCTCTCAAAGCCTTCCGGCGAGAAAATGAAGTGGATGCTAACTACTCCCCACGTACCCAGTTTGAGCTAGCAGAGTACATGGCGTTTACTGAGCAATATGCTAAGCGGCGCATCCAATTGCCCAGTCGCAATAGTCAGCAGCTAATTGTCCTGAGGGCACAAAGCTTTGCTAGGCGTCAACCTAGCGAAACCGCGCTGGATATTGAGCAGGCAGTTGAGTTTAAAGGCGATGAAGCCTCAGACCAAAGCCGTTCTCCTGCGATGCAGCAGGTGCGGTTGCGTCTGGTTGCCCAAGCGACTGACCCCAGTGAAGCCGTTTTGCGCGATCGCGTTGTTTCTGAGCTGGTACAGTACCTAGAGTCTCAAGGTCACTCCGATTGTGCGGATTACCTAATCTTAAAGCTGCAAGACCTCGCGGCTCCTGATATTGATGCCATCCTTGGTCTAACGCCTAGAGAGCGTGACTACCTGCAACAGCGCTTTAAGTACCATGTCGAAAAATTCTCTCGGTCTTCACACTGGAAACTTGTTCACCAGTGGCTAGGTGCAGACCTCGACCAGAAGTTGGGAATGTCATCCGAGCAATGGGAAATCTTTGTGGCGCAGCTTGACAGCCAACAGCAACAGCTATTGCAGCTCAAACAAGCTCACAAGAATGACCAAGAGATTGCCAAAGCCTTGAAGTGTACACCCAAACAGGTACAAAAGCGCTGGACTGGGTTGTTGGAACTTGCTTGGAAGACTCGCAACTCTACTGTAGACCAGGCTATTAGTGAGAATGAACAGTAAGGAGTGGGACGTGAGCAAGGAATGTTTGCAGTTGAGAGTAGCCACTTAGATTTAGTAGGTTTCACTCTCAGCTCTTGCTAGTCCCACTCTACGGTCATCAGGAATGTTTTTGCTTGGTAAAAATTAATTCTGTTGAGGGTTGCCACGAAAACCACCTGAGCTGGCTGCATTACCGTTCATTCGCCAAGATTGGTTACAGCCAGAGCTAAACTTTAAACCTAATCCAACGGCAACTTGAGCCTAATTACCGAGCTGATATTGTCTATTTACTAGGTAGAGAAAATGTATAACTTGCAACGTATAAATCTTTTTATTAATCACACTATCCCAGGTCAATTGTGTCTAACTTTTGCTACCGTAGGGTTAACAAATTGAAACGATATTTGGGTACCCGATCTAGGCGTACAACCTCTGGCAATCAACAGTAGTATCTCATCCATCTAGACATATAATTCACAGCAAGAAGTAGTTATGGCGGTCAACATTGCTCAAGCTTCTGATTCACCCCAGATAGCAGCACAACTTCAGCAGCAAGCACTCAAGCAGGTTTGGGAGAACATTCAGCCCGATAGTTGCCCGTATTCCTACAACTTCCATATGCACACCATGTACTCAGATGGTCAGCTAAAGCCGAAAGACTTGATCGATCAGGCGATCGCGATCGGACTCAAAGGACTGGCGATTACCGATCACCATACAATCAGTGGCTACCAAATTGCTCAAGACTGGCTGGAACACTGCCAGCAGGAATCACCTTCTACTCCAGTTCCCCACCTCTGGGCGGGTGTTGAAATCACCGCTGACCTTCTCGGTACTGAGGTTCACATCCTAGGCTATGCCTTTGATCCAGAACATCCCAGCTTACAGTCTTATCTACAAGGCAAAGCCCCTCAACAAAGCGAAGCGCAAGCCGCCGCTGTAATTGTTGCACTTCATCAAGCGGGTGGCTTGGCAGTCTTGGCTCACCCACAGCGTTATCGACGCTCAGCAGACGAACTTATTCCCGTAGCCGCGCAGTTAGGGATTGATGGTGTTGAAACTTACTACGCCTACAATAATCCTGAACCATGGCAACCTAGCCCTAATCAAACCAAGCAAGTCAAGCGGCTGAGCGCAACCTTTAATCTATTCAATACTTGCGGTACAGATACCCACGGCTTAAACTTGCTACGGCGTATCTAGTTTTGGGGCTAGCGCTAGAGAATTCAAAAAGTGGTAGCTTCAGCGGCGGTCGTAGTGGCGGCGGCAGTTTTTAACTACCTCAAGTTGGCAATGCCTTGATCAAGTTTGAGCTGTTGACTAATCAAAGCCGCAAGACGTTCCGCACTATCTGGAATGGCAAGGGAAGCTGCATTTTGTGCCATTTCTTGCAAAGCTTGCGGTGACTGCAATAAATTCATTACCTTACTTTGGAGCAATTCGGGTGTCAGTTCTGCCTGACGAAATACCAAAGCTGCACCCGCATCAACAAAGCTAGCGGCGTTGAAGGATTGGTGGTCTTCGGCAGCGTAGGGGTAAGGGATTAAAATGGCGGGTGTTTTGGTAATTGCGAGTTCTGTTAATGTTCCTGCACCAGCACGGCTAACGGCTAGATTGGCTCGTTGGAGTAGTCCTGCCATGTTTTCATAAAATGGCATTTGCAAGTATTGAGGGTGCTTTAAGCTAGCTGCGTCTGGGTCTTTTTCACCCGTTAGATGAACAACCCAGGCACCTGCTTCAAACCAAGTAGGCACACATTGACGTACCAGTTGGTTGACTGCGATCGCACCTTGGGAACCTCCCACCACGACAATTAACGGCACATCGTCAGGAATGGGTAGTTCCAGCTTCTGGATGCTACGAAAATTAGAGCGCACAGGTGTCCCGACATGAACAGTTCTTGCTCTCGGTAGGTACTGGGTAGTCGATTCAAACCCGATAGCCACAAGACTACACAACGGGCTAAAAAAGCGAGTCACTTTGCCAGGAATGGCATTCGATTCGTGTAGAATCACTGGCACACCCTGCCAACGTGCGGCAATTATTGCAGGACTTGCAATATAGCCGCCTGTCGTAAAGACACAATCAAATTTATTGGTTTTGAGTAGTTGCCGCACCTGACGCACGGAACTGGCAAGTCGCCCTAAGATTCGTAAGGTACCCAAACCCAAACGCTGTTGAAAGCCTTCTACAGGAATCATGTGGAGGGGATACTGCGCTGGGACTAATTCTCGTTCGAGTCGGTCAGGAACACCTAGCCACTCGATTTTATAATCGGGTAACTGTTGGGCGAGTGCGATCGCAGGAAATAAGTGTCCCCCAGTGCCACTGGCGGCAATCAGCAATCGAATCGGTGCGGTAGCCAAAGCGTCTTTTTCTCCTAGAGGCGACAGTACTGTCAGCTAAAATCAACGATCAGGTAGTAAATTGGCGAGTATAGCATCTAAGCTTTGATGATTAAACGCCTATCCTTTGATTAAACTATTCCCTACCCCATCTCTCAATGTACAATCCGGCAATTTCACTCACTCGCCTATCCCAGTCCCTTGCTGCCAAAGCCAAATCTCGCTCCTTAGGCTGGTCAGCGTTTCTACTGTTAACACTAGGTTTTACAGCAGGATGGTCAGGAAATGCCCAAGCTGAAAGTCCTGAAACGGCTCCACCTCAGCTAAAAGATGCTCTCTCTCAAATTGATGCGGCTGCCAATAGCCGTAATCTACAGGCTGTGATGCAGTTCTATGGTGCTAATTTCAAACATTCCGATGGTTTAACTCGCGCCTCAATGGAGCAAGCTCTAACTCAGTTATGGGAGCGCTACCCTGAGTTAACGTATCGTACAGAACTCCAGGATTGGACGCGAAAGGGTGATGAGATTATTGCGGAAACGGTGACTTACATTACAGGTAGCCAGCCTAGTGAAGGCATGGCGATGAAACTGGAAGCAACTTTGCGATCGCGTCAGCACTTTGAGAACCAAACAATTGTTCAGCAGGACATCTTAGCCGAACGCACTCAGCTAACCTCAGGAGTCAATCCTCCTACAGTGGATGTGCAGTTACCCAATGAAGTGCGTGTAGGTCAGGAGTACAACTTTGATGTCATTGTCAAAGAACCACTAGGAGATGACTTTCTCTTGGGAACAGCGTTGGAAGAACCTGTAAAGTCAGAACGCTACACCACCCCAGCCGATTTTGCTCTAGAGTTATTGCCTGCTGGTGGAATTTTTAAAGTGGGTAAAGCCCCTTCGACCGATGAAGACCGTTGGATTTCGGCGGTATTGATTCGGGGAGATGGGATGACGATGATTACGCAGCGCTTGCCAGTTGTGGGTAGTTCCTCTGCTTCAAAGAAGCCTTCGACTTAATATACAGCTAAGGGCGCACAGCCGTGCGCCCCTACAAGACTTACCTTTCACCTCTTACAGCCAACTAAATGTGTAATCGCTTACCCAGTTGGATACAGAAATTTCTATGGTTGCAGTAAAAGATCAAATCGTTTTGATTACGGGTGCTAGCAGTGGTATTGGTGAAGCGTGTGCCAGGGTATTTGCTCAAGCTGGGGCGAAACTTATCCTTACAGCACGGCGTCAGGAACGTTTAGAACAGCTAGCTGACCAACTTAGTAAGACGTATGCTTGTGAACTGCATCTGCTGCCATTGGATGTATGCGATCGCACTCAAGTCCAAGCTACCCTTGAGAGTCTACCCCTACCTTGGCAAGAGGTGGACATCTTGATTAACAATGCTGGTCTTAGTCGGGGGCTAGATAAGGTTCATGAAGCCAGTATCCAAGACTGGGAAGAGATGATTGATACCAATATCAAAGGATTACTTTACATGACGCGATCGCTGCTACCAAGGATGGTCAGTCGTGGCAGAGGTCATGTGATTAATATTGGCTCAATTGCGGGTCATCAAACCTATCCGGGTGGCAGCGTCTACTGTGCGACAAAAGCGGCTGTTAAATCCATTTCTGAGGGGTTAAAGCAAGACCTTTTGGGTACACCTGTGCGAGTTAGTTCTGTAGACCCCGGCATGGTGGAAACTGATTTTAGTAATGTTCGATTTCGGGGTGACACTGAGCGTGCTAAGAAGGTTTACCAAGGGGTGACACCGTTAACGCCAGATGATGTTGCTGATGTGATTTTCTTCTGTGCAACGCGATCGCCCCATGTCAACATTAACGAAGTTATCCTTATGCCAACGGCTCAAGCCAGTGCTACGCAAGTCAGTCGTCAAACTTGAAGTGTGGTAATTTGCTACGTTTGAACGACAATTTCAGACAAAGTTTACAAAATACCATTTGCTCACTCATCACTTAGAGTTATGCCTTTGAGCGCAGCATCAGGTCAAAGCTCAAAATCTACTCCTGAACCCTGGTTAGCTGTTAATCTCTCGATGTTTTTCCCTGGTATTGGACAACTTTATGCCGGGGAAAAATTGAAGGGATTGGGATTTATCGGTAGTGAGGTATTGCTAATTGCGATCGCCTTTTGGTCTATATTCAGTCCTACTGGAAATACAGCTACAGGACTTATCTGTTTAGTTTTTGCTGTTGCTGTCTATATCTGGAGTCTCTTCGATGCCTTCGCCTGCGCCAATAAGCAGTCGGAAGCAAACGCAACTGAGAAAATTCCTAGAAGTGTCAAAAGTCCCTGGTTTGCCGTTTTCCTCTCCCGCATCTTACCTGGTCTTGGTCAGTTGTACGTTGAAAAGGCAGCTCTGGGAGCCTTTTTTTTATCATTAATAATTATTTGCTCTCTTACTACCAGTATCTTTCCTAACTTACTCTTAATTGTTCCAATTATTTCAGCCGTAGCTTCCTACCATGCCTTTATTGCATTGCCAAAACATCAAAGGCAAAGGCAAAATCTGATTATTGTTATTACTATCCTCGTTTTAGCTACTGGAATTATTACTAGCTACCTACCAACTTGGATTAGACAAGAAGTTGATTTTTTTGAAATTCCAAGCAAATCAATGTTACCAACGTTGGACGTGGGAGATAGAGTCTTTGTCCGTAAGTCTCGTAATTATTCACCTCAGCAAGGTGATGTAATAGTCTTCAAAATACCTGATGCAGCCAAGCTACTAGAGTCTGAGACGGACAACAACAAGGAACGATATTTTATTAAGCGGGTAATCGGTGAGCCAGGACAAGCTGTGAGTGTTAGTGATGGAGTGGTTTATATTAATGACCAACGTTTACAAGAACCCTATATTGCAGCTCCACCTACCTATGAATGGGAGTCCGAATCAGTTCCACCTAACTCTTATGTTGTAATGGGTGATAATCGCGATAATAGCTTTGATTCTCATGTTTGGGGATTCTTGCAACAGCATTATATTGTTGGTCGAGCCTATAAGATTTATTGGCCACCCTCAAGAAACAAGTCACTGTAATTTCCTGTCAATGCGTAAGTCCTAAATTCAACTAGGAATGCGGATATATCGCGCCTGTACCGCCATGTGAATGCCATAGGCAACAAGACCGAGTGCGACAATCCCCAAAAGCCAAGGGCCATAGGGCTGTTGTGCCAAGGATTGTAGCGCTCCATCCAGCCCTCTTACTTCGCTAGCGTCAGACTGACGTGCTGCCTGAAGTAGGAAGAAGCCAATTATGCAAAAAACAACCCCCCGTGCCCCTAGACCAAATCTACCGATACGTGTTGCCCAAGTTTCCTCGGTAGGACTCATCTCCTGCAACTTCATCTGTTTACGGAATTTAGCTTTATAAGCTTGGTACAGTTGGTAGAAGCCAAGACCGATGACAAAGGCTCCGACAAGACCAACTAACCATTGCCCAAAGGGTTGTGCAAGCAAGCGTGCCGTCCAATCTTGCTCTGAATTGCCACCGCCGCCACCGCCCGAACCCCTAATCAGCCCGATCGCGGTGAAGGCTAAACTCGCATAAATTAAGCCACTAACTGCATAACCCAGGCGAGTCGCCCAACCTTTGGCATCATCACCTTTGTGTTCAGGGTCTTGAACGGCTTGTACAAAACGCCAAACCATATATCCAATCAAACCAACTGTTAGCAACGCTAATAAAAACTTTCCAAAGGGTTGTGCTGCGATCGCACTAAGCGCACCTTTTGTATCAGTTGTTTGACCGCCTGAGCCGACTGCCGCTTGCACTGCTAGCACGCCCACAATTGCATAAACGATGCCCTTGGCAAGATACCCAATTCGCGCCAGTCTTTCCACCCACATAAATTACCTCCCTAGACGCTTCTAGCAACTTAGTGAATTACTTAAATCTAAATAAAAAGTAACGTTTGTCTAAGTTACCTATTCTGCATTGCGCTTGATGTTACTTATTAGTGCACATTACCTAGTTGTTAAAAATTTGTACATCTATCTCAGTACTTAATTTCCTTTAGAAACTTTGTTAAAACAAAATAAGATTAAGTGACACTAGTAAGAAAATAAGCATATAGGGGGAAGTATTTACTCCTATGTTTTGGTTCCCTTGAAAAAAGACGAGCATCAGGAGAATTTTGAGGTGAAGCAAGAAGCTCTGATTGCTGCAATTATTAGTGCGGCTTTGGTTCTCGGTTTACTAGCGGGTTTACCATTGGGCTACATAGCTCGTAATTTTCACGCTATCCCGTCTGGCTCAAACACGACTTCGCCCTAGTGATTTGGTGGTGGTTTGTTACATCGTTCAGGTAGAAAGTAAAATCTGCACGTAAAATTTTGCTTCCTGCTTTTGGTTTGCTCGGCAAGAATCTAGGCAAGTTAAGCCAATTTCATCTTTGATTACGACAGATGAACTGGTAGCGGTAAACAGCGCTTGCCCTTAGATCCAATTCATAGGTTGCAAAGATGTTAGAAATAGCATTAAGTCAAATGCTTGCGCTGGCTCAATTTTCTCTTAAGCAACAGCAAAACCTTTAACCAGGCTTGTGCTGGTTGATCATAAAACGTAAAAATATCTCCATAAGCGACTGTTGCATCTTGATGATGCCGCCAATGCCGTTCAGGAGTCGTTATACACAATAAGTTGCAGATACGTTCAAGTAGAGCTGGAGTTTTCCACTTAAGGGGAGAAACGTGTCGCCACACAACATGCAGTTCGCCTAATAAAAGCCCCAAAAGGGTGCCAAGAGGAGAGCTACTCCAAAACCAAGGAACCAAAATAAAATAAGGAAGAGTTCCTAGCCATCCATTAATTAGTGCCCATGGGTTCTTTGTTAACAGGGCATAATGCAGGAAGCTACGGTTTTTGCCATGATGAACTAAGGTATGAAATTTTCCGAAGACATGTTCAGGCACATGATAGAAAAATGTCGAAATAAAATCTCCGACTAATAGTAAAAGTAAAGTGATTAAAGCAGTATTAAGAACTTCCACAATTTACTCCTCCCAACCTAAGGTAACGATAATTGATAATTAATAGATAGAAGTTAAGCACTCCTGATATTGAGGTTAAATTTCCTTTTCAACCAGCAACTAGGCTTGATGTGAAATCAGCTAGCTATGGCTTGAGTTGTATCGTCAGGTGTTGCACAATACACAATAAAGGGCGATAGTTCAGCTTTGATATTGATTGAACTGACAAGGATTGGGTCAGGTGGCATACGCGATCGCATTTAGGCAATCCTCTTTTGAGTCACACGCTTAACTAATGACTACAGCTTTAACACTTAAAGATTTACCACCCCCTCCACCTGGCAAATCAGGATGGCCTTGGACAGTATCCAGCAAAGTGATACCTGAAACCATGCCTGATGGGTCAGAATTGCCTCGTCTTACTATTGTTACTCCCAGTTACAATCAAGGGAAATTTCTAGAGGCAACAATTCGTTCTGTCCTCTTACAGGGTTATCCGAATCTTGAATACATTATTATTGATGGCGGGAGTACCGATTGCTCTATTGAAGTGATTAAAAGGTACGAAAAATATTTATTTTATTGGCATTCCAAGAAAGATAAAGGTCAAGCGGATGCTATCAATCAAGGGTTAAACAAAGGTAGTGGTAGAATTTTTGGTTGGATAAATAGTGATGATGTTTATGTAAAAAGAACACTTTACAAAATCATTAAAGCATTTCAGGCTCATCCTAATTGTGTTGTTGTTCATGGGAACAGAATTTTAATTAATGAAATAGGGGAAGTAACGGGCTGGGTTTCTTTGCCTTCATTTGACCCCGAGACAGGTATTTATAATGTTTGTTCAGAAACGGCATTCTGGCAGCGTTCTGCAATGAATGAAGTGGGTTTGCTTAATGCAAATTTACAGTTTGCTATTGATTTAGAATTCTTCAGTCGTCTTTACAAGCAAGGTAAATTTCTGAAGCTTGATGACTATTTGGGTTATTTCCGTTGTTATTCTGAAAGCAAGAGTTCCACAATCGCTCATATTGGTAGAGAGGAAGCGGTAAGAGAATGGAAGCAACTATTTGGTTCTGAGAATCGAGATGGAGATTTGACCCAAAGGAAAAGCTTCTTACAATTCCTCAGACTCAGCGCAGAGCTGATTAAACAGCCTCGCTTGATTGGGATGCCCTATTTGTCATATCGCCTTTTACAACTCAACCGCAACTCATGACTCTACTAAAAGGCAATTACTTGATTAATAAATTTAAGCAAATAGTTGGGGAAGGGATTCTATATTTCACTAATCGTATTGTCAATCATATTCCCTTCCATTTTGTACGCTTAGGGTTTTATCGGAGCTTCCTAAAGTTTGATATTGGTTTAGATAGTGCAGTTTTTATGGGAACATGGTTTGATACAAAAAGCAACTTTAAGCTGGGCAACAATAGTGTCATTAATCAAAATTGTCGATTAGATAATCGTGGAGGTATTATTATTGGAGATAATGTTTCGATTTCTGCTGAGGTATGTATCTTGACAGCAGACCATGACTTACAAAATGCTGAGTTTGCAGGTCGTACTCGTCCGGTAACAATTGAGGATTATGTTTTTCTTGGGACACGAGCCATGATTTTACCGGGAGTCACTTTAGGTAAAGGTTCTGCTGTAGCAGCGGGTGCAGTTGTAACGAAGAATGTTCCCCCTTTTACTATTGTTGCTGGGGTGCCAGCTAAGCCAATAGGAATTCGGCAAGCTGATTTGCAGTATCACATCAGTTACCGTCGATTATTTTGGTAGTTTTTAATCGTAATCTCAGTAATTAAAGCTAGTTCAGTAAGACATTGATAGTTGTCACCCAAGTTGTCACAGGGCTTCCTCCTGCTGTTGATGGCATTGGAGATTATTCCCTAAATTTAGCTCGTGAACTCCGTAAGGAGTTTAGTATAGAAACGCAGTTTATTGTCGGCAATCCTAACTGGATTGGAGCAAAAGATATTGAAGGGTTTCCTGTCAATAAAGTGACGGTGCATTCTACGGCTAACCTTTTATCCTTACTGCCTAATGAGGCTCAAACTCGAACGATTGTCTTACTGCATTATGTTGGTTATGGCTACGCGAAGAGAGGTTGTCCGTTTTGGTTAGTGGAAGGCTTAGAGTGTTGGAAGCGTAATTCTGCTAGCACACATTTGGTAACGATGTTTCATGAAGTGTATGCGTCGGGGCCACTTTGGACAAGTGCTTTCTGGTTATCCAGCGTACAACGACATTTGGCTGTCCGTCTTGTTCAAATAAGCGATCGCTACCTCACCAGTAAACAAGGCTACGGTAGAATCTTACAAGAACTGGCTCAGAGCAAACAGACCCAACTGCTGACGTTACCTGTCTTTTCCACGATTGGGGAACCCAAGCAAGTACCTCCATTAGCACAACGGTATCGGCGTTTAGTCGTGTTTGGTGGATGCAGTAATCGAATCCGGGTTTATCAAAAGTCTGGGTTAGAACTGAGTGAGACTTGTCAGCGCTTGAAAATTGAGGAAATCTGGGATATTGGCCCCCCGACTGGACTGGGGTTATCAACCATTGACGGCGTACCTGTCGTAGAAATGGGTTCTCAGTCAGCCTCGAACGTTAGTGATATACTCTCAAACTCACTAGCCGCTTTCTTCAACTACCACCTTAACTATCTAGCCAAATCCACTATATTTGCTGCATACTGCGCTCATGGCATCTTACCTGTCAGTCCGCGATCGCGTAAATTACCTATAGATGGAATCATCGCCGGACGACACTACTGGAGTCCTGTTGACAATACACAAGGCTTCCATGATCTAGACGAGTTGCAGGCGATCGCAAATAATGCCTATGCCTGGTATCAAACTCATAACCTTTCAGTACAAGCGAAAGCGTTTGCCGCTTTGCTAGCCGACACAAGTAAGTAGGTATAAACTTATAGTTTGCAGTCTTCAAGGGGAAGTAGACTATCACTTCCCCAATTTTAAATCCTATAACAATTTTCGTTAAACCTACCTAACTAGACTAGATAGCTTCTAGGATAGTAATTAAAAACTTAACTCTAGAACATAGCAAAATCATGAAACCGCAAATATCTACCAACAACCAGAAGCTAACAGTTTACAAAAGCGGTTTAAAAAGAGTTATGTCTTTTTTTAATTCTCAAACAAGCTGCAAAAGACCGACAAACTTTTTTCCTTTTTTAAAGCAAATTCGTTTCCTTGTTCAGTTCTCTCGCCTAGCAAGTACGGCTTTATTAGTGTCAGTCCTAGCCAATCCATCCTTAGCTGCGTCCGATATTCCCAACAGCGATTTTAATGGAGATGGCAAATCAGATATTCTTTGGCGTCACTCTACCAATGGAACTAATCGAATCTGGATTATGAACGGTTCCACTGTTCTAACTGACCCAGTTATTAATGTTGATCAAAACTTAAATTGGAAAGTCGTCGGGACGGGTGACTTTAATGGGGATGGCAAATCAGATATCCTTTGGCGGAATCCGCTCAACGGACTCAACCGACTCTGGTTAATGAACACGGCGAATATCGTATCAAGCTCTCGTCTTCTTGATGTTCTTGATATCAATTGGGAAGTTGTTGGGGTTGGTGATTTTAATGGAGATGGAAAATCGGATATTTTTTGGCGTCATGCTACCAATGGAACTAATCGAATCTGGATTATGAACGGTTCCACCGTCCTGACCGATCCGGTTATTAATGTTATCCCAAACCTCAATCGGAAAGTCATTGGTACAGGTGACTTTAATGGAGATGGTAAATCGGATATTCTTTGGCGTAATCTGACAACTGGTGAGAACAGAGTTTGGTTGATGAACACGGCAGCTATAATCTCAAATGCTCAGCTTCCTGTGGTTAATGATATCAACTGGCAAATAGCAGGAATTGGTGACTTTAACGCGGATAACAAGTCAGATATTCTTTGGCATCATTCTACTAATGGGACTAATCGCATCTGGATTATGAATGGTTCCACTGTCTTAACTGACCCAGTTATTAATGTTGATCCAAACTTAAATTGGAGAGTCGTTGGTACGGGTGACTATAACGGAGATGGTAGAGCAGATATTCTTTGGCGTAATGCTACCAATGGTCTCAACAGACTTTGGTTAATGAACACAGCAACTATCACATCAAGCTCTCGTCTTGTTGATGTTACTGACATCAATTGGAAAGTAGTGGGTAATGGTACTCAATATTTATATCCGCCTTTTTAAGTATTGGTGCAGGGAACTAATCTTGCTTCTCGATTCCTAATGTGTGGCATTGAATACAACAAGCTCACCATTTACTTAGCACAGACCAAACTTGGGAGAAAACGTAATTGAGTACCAATCAAACGCTCAAACTCCAGCGTCAACTCGCCTCAGTTGCCAGCAATGGTATTAGCGGCGAACCAATCTATACAGCGTTTGAGCAAGTATTGACACAGCTTGAGCTTAAGGGTGATATTCTCGATTTCGGTGCTGGTACGGGATATCTAACTAGGCATCTTCAGGCATTAGGTCGTTTTACATCCCTGACTGCCATTGATATGATGCCGCGTCCCGTTAGCCTTGACGAGTCTGTGAGTTGGCTTACCTGGGATTTGAATGAGGCAGTTGATATGCCTGATCGCACCTTCGATGTGATTGTATCAGCCGAGGTAATCGAGCATCTGGAAAATCCTAGGGCGGTTGCACGGGAATGGTTTCGTTTACTTCGTCCTGGTGGAACGCTTGTTTTTAGCACACCCAATAACGAAAGCTGGCGTTCTTTATTTGCTCTTTTATTACAAGGGCATTTTGTTGCCTTCAGTGATAGCTGCTATCCTGCCCATATCACGGCACTTCTGCGTAAAGATATGGAGCGCATTCTCACGGAAGCAGGTTTTTCTGTACCCACGTTTGTCTTTAGCAATGTTGGTGGTATTCCTAAGTTCCCTACGCTACACTGGCAAACGATTTCTGCCGGGTTATTGAAGGGGGTTCGTTATAGCGATAATATCCTTGCGATCGCAAAGCGAAATTCCTAGGTTTCGCAGAGATTGCTCACTAGACTCAGTAGGTTACAATCCAGGGTTTTGGACACTATGCAACTCATCAATTATTTAAATAGACCTGAATATATTTTCAGACCGCGTCAGATCTATCAACGGCTTTTGCGATCGCGTAACCCAGACAACAAACTCTTTAAAAATGTCCTGCTTCCTTGGGGAGTTAACCTAAAAATTTCTCTAGCGCCAGGTGAAGTCGTTGGGCATTCCGTCTGGGCAATGGGAATATATGACTTGATTGTCACTGAAGTTTTATGGCGCTTGATTGACCCTGGCGAAACGGTTATAGATGTTGGGGTCAATATTGGTTATATGGCAACAATTATGGCAAAACGAGTTGGAGAAACGGGTCATGTTTGGTGCTTTGAACCCAACCCAGAAGTCTATCAAGAGTTATCTGAGAATATCAAAAACTGGCAGACAACACTTGGCTGGAATCATATTTATGCCCACAAGATAGCTCTTTCCAATCACTCTGGCGAGGCAGTCTTAAGTGTTCCTATGAGAAATCGTGAAGAAGCTTCTCTTATTTCACCTCAAGATGTTGCACCAGCGCAGGCTAGCGACGATATATTTAAAACTTATACAGTATCCTTAGAAAAATTAGATAATGTCTTAAAAACTAGGAACCACATAGGTCTTATAAAAATTGATGTTGAAGGGCACGAACTTGAAGTTCTACAAGGAGCAATAAACCTAATTACTGCTCAGCAAATTCGCGACATCATTTTTGAAGACCATAATGGGTACCCTAGCTCAGTCAGTCAATTTTTGGAAGACCATGGGTATACTATTTTCCGCATCTGGAAAGGGTTTTGGAAACCACTACTTGAATCCCCAACTAAAAAGCTAATTCACCCGTGGGAGCCACCTAGTTATCTAGCTACCAAAGACTCGTCACGCGCTAGAGAGCGCCTAAAAAAGCGAGGTTGGAATTCACTACAATCACAAAATTAGAAAACTTGATAACCCTATGCTTATAACGGTTAAAAATTAGTTTGATTAACGGGTAATGTGAAAATTTTAATTTACTCCCCTTTGTTTTATCCCAGTATTGGAGGAATAGAAACCACACTTTCTATTCTCGCTCATGAGTTTGTTAATCAAGGACATCAGGTCAAAGTTGTAACCCAGGTCGCGGCGAAAGATTCAACATCTTTTTCTTTTGAAGTTATCCGAAAACCGAATTGGCAAACTCTTTTAAAACTTACCCGTTGGTGCGATATTTATTTTCAAGGCTGCGTTAACCTAAAAGGAATTTGGCCCTTGCTCATTAGTCCTAGACCTTGGGTCGTAACGCATCAGACGTGGTATCGTCGCTTGGATGGACGTGTTGGCTTTCAGGATTATTTGAAGCGCTATCTAACACTGTTTGCCACTAATGTTTCAGCAAGCTCGGCTTTAGCTGAACATATAAAAGGGCTATCTACTGTAGTGCCTAATCCCTATCGGGAAGAAATCTTTTACGAAAGGCAAGAGATTCCTCGTGATAAAGACCTTGTCTTTTTAGGGCGATTGGTTTCTGATAAGGGAGTTGACTTACTGCTAGATGCCTTGGCTAATCTTAAACAGCTAGGCTTAAGTCCTTCATTGACGATTATTGGTAGTGGGCCAGAAGAACCTAACCTACGCCAACAGGTAAAGCAATTAGACATTGTTGAGCAAGTAAATTTCGCTGGGGCAAAAGTCGAAAATGATTTAGCTCAATTACTGAATGCTCATAAAATTTTAGTAGTGCCATCGGTTTGGGAGGAACCCTTTGGAATTGTAGCACTAGAGGGTATTGCTTGCGGTTGTGTCGTCGTCGGCTCCGAGGCGGGAGGGCTAAAAGATGCTATTGGTGCTTGTGGTGTGACTTTTCCAAATGGAGATGTTAACGCTCTAACTCAAGCTCTCTTTAATTTATTGACTAATCCTGATAAATTAGCAGCTTACCGAGAAAAAGCTGAATCACATTTGTCGCGTCACACAAAAGCGGCGGTGGCAAAAGCTTACTTAGAAGTTCTGGAGAACGTTATTCAGTGAAGTTAATTATTAGTCTACTTGCTGCTGCAATGATCTTTTATGGCTCAGCGTTGAAGTGGCGTCGTGCTGTGAAAGCCGTATTTCTGCTTCTTGTTTTAGAGGGGGCATTGCGGAAATGGATATTACCTCAAGCCAACGAGATGATTTATTTTCTCAAGGATATTGTGCTACTTGGATCTTATTTTAATTTTTATTGTTTTTCAGATTCAGATAAAAAGTTTCTTTCTAGAGTCAGTATTATAAATATTATTATTTTTATCGCTATAGGGTGGTGTTTATTTCAGGTATTTAATCCGAGCTTAGGCTCACCTATATTGGGGCTTTTTGGACTTAGAGGGTATCTTTTGTATCTTCCCCTAATTTGGATGGTTCCGTCTTTATTCCAAACAGAGGAAGAACTTTACAAGTTTTTGCGATCGCACCTTTTGCTCACTATTCCAGTTGGACTGATTGGTATTGCCCAGTTTTTCAGCCCTGCTTCAAGTTTTATTAATGCCTATTCCAACGAAGAAGCACAAGCGGTCGTTACATTCGGAATCAACTCTGCGGTTAGGATTACCGGAACTTTCCCTTACATTAGTGGCTATGGAGTTTACTTAATCGTCTGCTTCGGGCTACTGATATTTATGCTTTCAGTTAAGCAGCCACCGAGATGGCAAGTTGTCACTCTCGTTGAACTCCTTTTGGTTAGTGTTAACTCGTTTATGACCGGCTCTCGCGGTACGATTTTTGCTGAAGTTTTATTCTTGGTTGGTTATCTAGGGGCAAAAGGACTAGCTACACCAGTAAGCAGCCTGCGTTTGATTAGGAAGTTAATCCTACCAATATTAGCGATTGCCATTGCTGCCTCGATCTGGTTTCGTCCAGCTATCAATGCGTTTTGGCAGCGTGCTACTCATTATGGAGATGTACCTGAGCGGATTACATTGAGTTTCACAGAGCCGCTTGACTTTGTCCGCGTCAAAGAACTTGATAGCTATGGCATCGGTGCAACACACCAAGCCGCCCCAATCCTTCGCAGAGCCTTTGATTTGCCTGCTGGTGAAACGATTCGCGTTCCTAATGAAGGAGAAATGGGCAGAATTGTCCTGGAATTAGGGCCAATTGGTTTTATTTTTTGGTATGGTTTGAGGCTGAGCATTTTGATTTTGCTCATACACACTTTCTGGAAATTGAAACGACCCTTTCTTCGCCAGTTAGCCCTTACAGCTTTCCTGATTCAGGTAATCCAAATCAATAGTTTTCTGGTTTTCCTCAATACCTACGCCGTCTACTACTGGTTTTTCAGTGGTCTAATCTTTTTGCTCCCTCAACTGGAGCAGACAGAGAACTGGCAACGAGAACAACAATTCCAGCAAGATGTCTTATCCTCGTATTTCCCTGATTCATCCTACAGGTAATCCATTTTCTCGTCAGGCTGCGATCGCGTTTGCAGAAGTTGGTTTACTTCAAGAGGTGATAACTACAATCGCCTACGATCCAGAAGGCTCATGGTCACGGGCATTAAATCTACTACCCAAAGCCATCAAAAACCGTGTTACTCAGGAACTAGAACGCCGAACCTGGGTTCCCCCTGCGGGTGTCCAGATACAGACATATCCCCAACCTGAAATCATACGACTGGCGTTAGTAAAAACAAGTTTGTATCGTCGTTTAGGCTTCAGTTATCAAGGGCTAGCCGATCGCGTTTATGCGTCCCTAGACCGTCATGTCGCCTCGCATCATCTCCAGGGACTTGATGCCATCTATGCTTATGAAGATGGCGCAGCTACTACATTTCAAGCCGCTAAACAGCAAAATATTCTTTGCTTATACGACCTGCCAATTGTCTTCTATCCTACTAGTCGTGATATCCAGGTGGAAGAAGCTAAACGATTTCCCAAGCTAGCACCAGCATTAGATGCGACTCAAGAACCCGCTTGGAAGCTTGAGCGGAAAGAACAGGAAATCCAACTAGCCGATCACATTTTTGTCCCTTCTTCCTTTGTCCAAAATTCCTTGCTGGAGGCTGGCGCAAAACCGGAAAAAATTAGTATTATTCCCTTCGGCGCACCGATTGACTATTTCCACCCCCAACCTAAACCCGACAAACTTTTTCGTACCTTATTTGTCGGTCGTGTAGGCCCGCGTAAAGGCGTTCACTACTTATTACAAGCTTGGCAGGAATTAAGCTTGCTGGAGGCAGAATTACTATTAGTTGGGATTAACGAGTTTCCCGTAGGCTGGCTAGACCAATATACCAAGGGGATTCGCCACATTTCATCCGTTCCCCATGCTTCATTAAACCGATACTACAGTAGTGCCAATGTTTTAGTCCTGCCTTCTCTCGTTGAAGGACTTGCCTTGGTGCAGTTAGAGGCAATGGCTTGTGGTATTCCTCTAATTACTACGCCTAATGCGGGTGGCTCTGATATTGTTACAGATGGTGTGGAGGGCTTTATCATACCCGTTCGTGATGTTGAAGCGCTTAAGGAAAAACTGGAGTGGTGCTACACTCACCCGGAAGAATTAGCTCAAATGGGACAAGCGGCTAGGCACAAAGCTGAGCAACTAACCTGGGAGCAATATCGACAGCAATTAGCGAGTAAAGTACAGGAGTTTTTGAAACAGTAATTAGGGGGAATGTCACTGACTTAAGCGAAAAGTAATCGTTCGTAGAAAAACCCTGCTTGGGGGGCTTTCCCCCCCAACCCCAGAGGGGACCCCGATGCCCCCCAAACCCCCCATTGGGGGACGGAGTGCCTCCCCCAAACCCCCTGCACAAAATTTGATCGAGAGGTGGCAGAGGTTGAGTTAAATTCATTCATTCATTAAGTTAGTGCCATTCGTATTAGGGGAGTCATTAAGTACATGCACAGAATTATTTGTCATTTATTTTGTTTACCTACTAACCAAGTATAAAATTCTCAAAATCTAAGATTTTTCTTAGCTATAACTACTTAATTATTGAACGTTCAAATGCCTAAAACTGATGAAGACTATTACTCTCCCGTTACCTTTAACTTGGTTACAACCGTTTGACTTTCCTCACAAATTGGGAATCTGTGAACGACTTTTTGGTAAGGAACTGGCTCCTTATGGAGTTTGTTGGGTTCATACCGCCGCAGGCATTCCTTGGAAACTTGACTTAGGTGTAAAAACTGATCGATGGATAGTCTATGGCAAGTATGAAGGAGCAGCGTTTCTCAATTGGGCACGTAAGTTTCTGCCACCTAACGGTGTAGTTATAGATTCAGGAGCAAATATTGGTCAAATGCTGTTGTATTTGGCTCAGTGGGTACCAGAAGGTAAAGTACTTGCCTTTGAACCAGCGACGAAGCAGGCTGACTGGCTGGCAGAATGTCTGGCTGCTAATCCCACTCTACCTGTAGAACTAATCCGATGCGGTCTTGGTGCCTCGGCTTCCCAAGTGCGCCTCGCTAGCTTTGGGTCTGAGGGTCTTCACAGTTGTTGGGCTAGAGTTACTGAAACTGAGGGCGAACCTATCCAAATTGTCCGATTAGAAGATGAATTATCATCGCGCTGTATTGAGAAAGTTGATTTATGGAAACTAGATGTAGAAGGCTATGAAATTCTAGCGATGCAAGGAGTAGAGACGTTGATAAAGGAGCAACGGATTAGAGCCATCTATGCAGAATTAACGTCTGCCAATAACCATGGTCAAGCTGTCATTGATTACCTGAAGCAATTTGGCTATCAATGCTATTTATTTGAGGAAAATGGTAAACTGTATGACCCGCTAAAACAAACAGATTTTCAAGTTCCTGATTGGATAAATGGTCTGTTCTTACCAACGAATAAAAATGTAATTAATGAATAATAAAGGTTCATTAATCCATCTTTGGGTTCCTGATATTTTTGGATTTAAAGGAGGAATTCAAGTTTATTCAGCCTTTTTCTTAAAGGCTCTACAGACTTTATCTCCTTATAGTCAGTATGAGGTGTTCCTCAAGCACGATACTCATGCTTTACCTTATTTTTTGAGTGAGACGCAGTTCCAATTTTCGGGAACTGTCCCATTGGCTTTACGAACTCCTGTCTTTGCCGCGCAACTCATCGGACATGGACTCTGGCAACAACCTAACCTTGTTATCTCAACTCATGTCAATTTCACACTAGCTGCCTGTTGGCTTAAGCAAGTCGCTGGAATTCCCTACTGGGTAGTCGCGCATGGTACAGAAGCTTGGAGTATCAAGCGCCAAGGCTTGCAGAAGGCGTTGCACAATGCCGATCGCATTCTCGCTGTCAGCGGCTACACACGCGATCGCCTTCTTAAGGAACAAAACCTAAACCCTGATAAAATTTCTCTTTTACCCTGCACGTTTGAGGTAAGTCGCTTCCAAATCGCCCCAAAGCCGCAACGTTTACTGAGTCGTTATCACCTGACAGCAGAACAACCGATTATTCTCACGGTTGGTAGACTCGATAGTAGCGATCGCTATAAAGGATACGACAAAATCCTACAAGCCTTACCTGAGATTCGCCGCCAGATTCCGAATGTTCATTACATTCTAGTGGGTCAAGGAAGCGATCGCCCTCGGATTGAACAATTAATCACTCAACTGAACTTGCAAAATTGTGTAACGTTAGCTGGGTTTATTCCAGATGAGGAAATGTGCGATCATTACAATCTTTGTGATGTGTTTGCAATGCCCAGTAAAGGAGAAGGCTTTGGGATTGTGTACCTAGAAGCGTTAGCGTGTGGCAAACCTACCCTAGGGGGGAACAAAGATGGTGCAATTGATGCTCTTTGCCATGGAGAACTCGGTGCTTTAGTTGAACCTGATGATTTAGATGCGATCGCCAAAACACTTATTCAAATTTTGCAAAGCACTTATAATCATCCTATCCTCTACCAACCTGAGCTTTTACGCAAAAAAGTGATTGAAACGTTTGGGTTTGAGTCTTTCCAACAAAGGTTAGGTGAACTGATGGAAACCTCTTAACTAGAGACTGGAATTAAACCGAAGTAGAGGTAAGTTGCAAGTTCTTACACTACTTGTACAGGTTATTAACCTTCTTTCGCTCACTACTAGCTAGCCATCTACCATGAAAGTTTTGCACGTCATTCCTTCACTTGCCAAAGTTAAAGGTGGGCCGACTCAAATCACCCTAGAAATGGTTAAAGCCTTGCGTGCGCGTGGGGTTGATGCAGAAATTGCCACTACTGATGATAACGGTTTAGAACGATTCGACGTGCCACTGCGCCAACGTCTTGAATATGAGCAAGTTCCTGTCTGGTTTCTCCCCCGCTTCTCACCACCGTTGAGAGACTATATCTTTTCACCCGACTTAGCTCACTGGCTGTGGCAAAATTCCAAGAATTATGACCTTTTACACACTCATTATTTATTCTCTTTTGCTCCCACTTGTGCAGCAGCGATCGCAAGACAGCAAGGAATTCCCTACATCGCTACTCCCTACGGGATGCTAACACCTTGGGCACTGGCGCATCAAAAGCTCAAAAAGCAAATTTATTCAAAAATTGAACGTCATAATCTCAAGTCAGCCATAGCGATTCACTGTTCTACTTTGGAAGAATCACAGAACGTGCAGGATTTTCAGGTTTCAACGCCAAGTTTCGTCGTCCCTTATGGTGTGCATTTACCTACCCCGCAACCGCAAGCTAAGACGCATCTTCATCGTAGTTATGGAATACCTGAGACAACCCCAATTATTTTATTTCTCTCCCGCCTCCATCCCAAAAAGCGCCCCGACTTACTAATCGAAGCTCTTAGCAAGCTAGCTTTTAAAAATAAAAAATTTCATCTAGTTTTAGCAGGTTCAGGAGACTCAGACTATCTAAGTTATCTGACTAGCTTAGTCTCGTCTCTGGGATTAGCCTCACAAACATCAATCACTGGCTTTGTGATAGGACAAGAAAAGGATTTACTGTTGCAAGGTTCAGATATTTTCGTCTTGCCATCCTATTCTGAGAACTTCGGCATTGCTGTGGCGGAAGCGATGGCGGCTGGCTTACCCGTGATTATCACCCCAGATGTGCAAATTGCCCCAGATATTGCTGACGAATCGGCAGGTTTAATTGTCAAAGGAGAGGTTGAGGCAGTGCAAAATGCGATCGCGCAATTACTTACCAACCCAGAGTTACGGCAGAAGTTAGGTGAAAATGGCAAGCGTTTAGTAAGGCACCGCTACTCTTGGAATGCGATCGCTTCTAGCCTTAGCCATACTTATTACTCTCTTCTAGAGCAGCAACCAATTCCTCAAGCTCTAGCTTCTGAGTAACTTGAAAGTAGAAAGTGGGAAAGAAAAATTTTCCTTGTTTGTTATGAGCTTCACACCTTGAGTTTCTTATCCAACCAGGTGTCTGATATTAGCAGAAACTTATGTTATTCAACAGTTTTGCCTTCTTAGTTTTATTTTTCTTAACGTTTTTTATTTACTATATACCCGCTTTTCGGCAGCTACAAATTGTCATTCTTGTCATTTCTAGCTTGGTTTTTTATAGTTGGGACTCTCCTCCACTACTTTTTCTCCTCCTGCTCTCTATTTTCATCAACGGGTTGACTAGCTTCAAAATTGCTTCTGCTAGTAGACGTGCAAGAATAACTTGGCTTTTAATGGGTCTATCCTTTAACTTACTGATATTAAGCTTTTTTAAGTATGGAGCCTTAATAGCTAATTTATTTACTAATAATTTGGTTGAATCTGAGGATAGCATTTTTACATTTTTATTGCGCCTTCCTCTACCAATTGGCATCTCCTTCTATACATTTGAAGGGATAAGCCTTCTCATAGACGTTCTTCGCACGAAGCCTAATCAAGAAGAAGCATCATTTGTTGATGCCAGTTTCAAAAAGCACATACTTAAGACTTCATTTTTTATTGCTTTCTTTCCCCACTTAATTGCAGGCCCAATCTTAAAAGCGAATAACTTCTATCCTCAGATTAAGCCTAAGTATCTTAAGCAAATTCCTTGGGACGTTGTTTTCCGCTCTCTTGTTATCGGTTATTTCTTAAAAATGGTCATTGCCGATAACTTAAAAGACTACACCTTTTGGATTGCTTTTCCTTACTACCAATCACTCAGCACTTTTACAGGGATTGTGTTGCTCTTTGGCTATTCGATACAAATATTTGCAGATTTTGCTGGCTACTCTTTAATTGCCATAGGAACTGCGGCAGCCTTTGGTTATACTCTCCCGCAAAACTTTAATTTTCCCTATATTTCTCGCTCTCTGTCTGAGTTTTGGAAGCGCTGGCATATCTCCTTGTCAAGTTGGCTAAAAGACTATTTATATATTCCGTTAGGAGGCAATCGAAAAGGAAGGCTTAGAACTTATGTAAACCTAATGATTGTTATGGTACTGGGCGGGCTTTGGCACGGCGCATCCTGGAGTTATGCCGTTTGGGGTGCTTTTCATGGCGTGGGATTGATTCTAGAACGGTTGTTCAATGAGCGAGTTCAAACTAGGCTCAATAACTCCCTAGCCATCTGGTTAGAGTTTGTATGCGAACTCATCAAAATTGTTTTGATATTTTCTTTTGTTTCAATAGGCTGGTTATTATTTAAGCTACCTGATTTTGGTCAAGCTTTGGATTTCTTGAACACGATGAGCCATAATCTAAGGCTACCCACCAACCAAGCAGTAACTAATCCTGTCATTATTTTTTCTGTTCCAGTAATAGTCTATCATCTACTTGATTTACCCATTATACAAACTTTATCAAAAGAGTATTGTTCAAAATTAAATCTTACTTCCTGGAACATCTGTAGAGACCTAGCTTTTGGAGGAATGGTGGCAATGATTATCTTGAATAGTGGTACATCAAATGAATTTATTTATTTTCAATTCTAAGCTTCTAAAAAATTCTTTGGTGCGCTCATTAGGCATAACCTTGTTTTTACTGAGTGGTTATCATATTTTAGTAGTTGCTAGAGTGGTTGTACCGAACGAGGGGATGCACCAATGGCAAAATAACTTTATTAGAGTGCAAAGATATGCTTATCAGAGTTCTTCCAACTCAAACCTAGTTTTAGCAGGAAGTTCATTGACTAACACTCTACAAGCTTCTGAAATAGGTTTTAATGTAACTAATTTAGGCATGAGCGGTGGTTCTACTCAAACGGGTCTAGAAGTAGTTCATAAAACGTTTTCAAAACCTACGATACTCCTTGTTGAAATTAATGAAACGATAATTATCAAAGCAGATAAACAAATAGTTAATTCTATTTATAATCCAGTTCTTTACTACACTCGTCTCCATATTCCTATGCTTAGACAGGAATACCAACCTGTCGGCACTTTTTTGGCAACAGTATCCTATATCAAAGAGAGACTCAAAGAAGTTATTGGAAGGACAGCTAAACCAACAGATAGTAAGCTAGTCGGTAATATCGATCCAAACTTAACAGAACAGCTCATCTCTCAAGCGATAGAGGGCTACAAAACTCCCTTATCTAACGAAGAAAAAAAGTTATTAACACATGAGGCTGAATATATAAAGTCCCAAATTTCGCAAATCAGGAAAGATGGTGTGCGTGTGATTCTATTTGACATTCCTCGTGAGCAGCGGGTTGAGGCGACAGTAAGAGAGAAACAGCTAAAAGCCTTGATGAGGAAGCTTTTCCCAACTAACAGCTTTGAATGGTTACCAGAACCACCCCCCCGGCACTGGACAACCTATGATGGATTTCATCTAATTGGCTCAGATGCTGAAGACTATGCAGCTTTCATCGGTAATCAACTGCATCTTAAATCACTAACTGTGGACTAATCACCCCATGTCTTACTCTCAACGTATACTTCAGCAGGGTAATCACCTAACTCGTCTGGCGCATCGCTCCCGCTTCGGCACCATTCTGGATGCAATTGGTAGCACTCAATATACTCAGGCATTAGACTATGGCTGCGGCGATGGTTGGCTCTTGAAAATGGCTTATGAACAGAACTTGGTTAAGCGAGGAGTCGGCGTTGATATCGATTGGGATATGCTATCAGCTTGCAAGGATTTGTTTGCGGATATAGCTAGCTTTCAATTCTGTCAGCCTCACGAACTATCAGAGAAAATCTCTCCTAAGAGTTGCGATTTAATTATTTGCACCGAAACACTAGAACACGTTGGAGCACCGGACAAGGTTTTAGAGCAGATGTTGCGCTACAGCAAACCAGGGGCAAAAATAGTGATTTCTGTCCCGATTGAAATTGGTCCATCACTCTTTTTTAAGCAAGTCGGACGCTACATTGCCAACAGAAAGGGAAACTATGGCTATGAGCGCTACCAGTTAAGTGAGTTATTTGCTGCCTCAGTTCTCTGGGACACAAATAGCTTTCCCTCGTCTCATTCATTAAATGAACCGCTCAGGAGCCATAAGGGGTTTGACTATAGAAAAATCCAGAAATTGCTACAGCAAAAAGTAACTATTGAGCGGAGGATTTTAACGCCTTTGCCCTGGTTCGGTAGTTTGCTAAATAGCACGATTATTTGGATTTGTTCGGGTAAAAATTAATGAAGAAAATCAAGAAAGTTGTTCTTGATTTTTAAATAGTCAATGAATGATTTGAAAATTTTACTAATTTCTTCTGCTGTACCGCGAGATACTACTGCTGGCGAGGTAATTCTTTATAGGCATTTTTCACAGTCTAAACTGAAGCTAGCGATCGCAACCGATGATTTAGACGGTATCCTGGCTGAAAATCTTTTAGAAATCAGAGCGAATCTAATTCTCAATCGCTTAACACAAACAAGGCTTTCAATGTGGATTCATGATATCTATCAGTGCTTCGATCCTTTATTCCACTACAAGACTCTTCGTAATTATGTAAAAAGTTATCAACCTGACATAATCATCACAGTCGCTGAGGGTATCCATTGGATTGCTGCCCAGAAGATGTCCCAAGAATTTAATTTACCATTAGCGACAATTTTTCATGATTGGTGGCCAGACTTAGCTTCTATTCATGCTTGGGCAAAGAAATCTCTAGAACGTCGGTTTAAGCAGCTATACCAGCAAAGTGCGATCGCTTTTTGTGTGAGTGAGGAAATGCAACAACTATTAGGTAACCACCAAAATGCACAAACCCTGTACCCTATTCCTGATCGATTGACAATTGCAGAAAAAGCCATAATCCTCGCCGATGAAAAGTCATTTAACCTAGTTTATGCAGGTAGCCTTTCGGGGATCTATGCGCCAATGCTGCAAGCTTTGTCTGCGGCATTACAAGACATTCAAGAAGTACAGTTAAAATTATTCGGTCGTCCTCCAAATTGGTCAGAGTCTCAACTACAGCAGCTTAATGAACAAGGCACATATCGTGGACTGGTTTCGAGAGATTTATTGAGGCATGAGTTAAAGACAGCTAGTGCTTTACTCGTTACAATATCTTTTGACCCAAAAAATCGCCGTTGGGCAGAAACGAGTTTTCCCTCTAAGTTAGTTGAATATTGTCAATACACTAGGCCAGTGATTATTTGGGGGCCTGAATACTGTTCAGCCGTTCGTTGGGGACGCAAGTACCAATCAGCATTGGTTGTAACATCTTCATTGGCGCAGGACTTAGTGAAAGCTATCCAAGAATTGGCAACTCAACCGGAGGAGCAAACACACCTTGCCAATAAAGCTTTAGTAATGGCACAAGGAATGTTCAATCCAGTAAAAATTCAACAGCAATTTGTTGATGGTCTTTATCAAGTATGCAAAGAGTATAAATGAGCTTAATAGTGTAACGATAATAGTTTAGGATAGCGCTGTACTGCTATTATCTCTAACCTACCTACTCGGCTAGCTGAAAATAAAAAGTATTTAAGTATGTTACCTAAATTTGTTAATAATATTCTAGATAATTTATTTCTAGCAATTCTGAAGCTGTTGCCTTTTCGGATAGTTAATCGATTTCTTTGGTTGTTCCAGAGAAATCCGACTCTTGCAGATAAGTGGGAGTACTCCATTCGTAAATTTCACTACTACGAACCGTTACCAGAATTTTCAAAAATCACTCATGAGCAGGTTCTTCAACGACGTTCTTCTAGTTGTATAGATTGGCATCTAGATGCTCAAATTGACCTAGTTAAAGAATTAAGTATTTACAGTACAGAAATTCAGGAACTAGCTAATGAGCAAGCCTCTGATGCAAAGTTCGATTTCTTTAATGAGTTTTATTTTGAGTTAGATGCAGCTATTTACTATGCACTTTTAAGGAAAGTCAAACCCTCAACAATTATAGAAATCGGGTGTGGATATTCAACTCAAATTGCAGCCAAAGCGATCGCCAAAAATCAACAAGAGGGAAAGGCTGGTAAAATTATATGTATCGAACCCTATCCTGAGCCACAACTAACTGAGGCAAATCTTGAGATTCAACTTATTCCTGGACGAGTTGAAACTATAGATATGAAGGTTTTTGAGCAGTTAGGTGCAGACGATATTCTTTTTATTGATTCAACTCATACTGTTAAGTTTGGGAGTGATGTTTGTCGGGAAATCCTAGATATTCTCCCTATCATTTCTAGCGGCGTTTGGATTCACTTTCATGACATCTTCTTTCCCTACGACTACCCACCAAAATGGCTCATTGAGCAACGTAGAGCTTGGAATGAGCAATATATGCTGGAAGCGTTTCTCGCCTACAATCATAAATTTGAGGTTGTTTTAGCCAATCACTGGTTGTCTGTAGACTATCCCCAAGACGTTGCTAGATTGTGGTCTGGAGTGTTGGACTGGAAAGAGCCTTATCATCATTGTGGTAGCTTATGGCTCCGTAAAAAGTAATGCCCACTGTCTCTATCATTACTCCCTTGTATAACAAGGCTCCCTACATCGGCGACACGATTACGTCGATGCTCTCCCAAACCTACCCGGACTGGGAGATGCTGATAGTAGATAATGGTTCAACTGATGGTAGTTGGGAAAAAGCGCAGCAATTTCAAGATTCGCGTATCCACTTATTGCAGTCGCCAAAACAAGGGCCAGGGGCTGCTCGTAATTATGGACTCACATTAGCTCAAGGAGAATGGATTCAGTTTCTAGATGCTGATGATTTGTTAGCACCTGACCATTTAGAACAACAGTTAATAGCAGCAAAGGCTCATCCGGAAGCTGAGATTGTTGCCTGTCACTGGCAGGAATTTACTGATGCTAATCCAACTGAGAGGATACTTAAGGCACCAATCGGAATTGGACAACCCAATCAGATTTTGCGAGATAAAGCGATCGCATTTGCTCCTTGGGCTGTTCATGCCGCTTTAGTCAAGCGTTCAGTTTTATTGCCTGATTGTTATTGGCCAGAACAACTTGATCAATATTTAGCAGAAGATATTGCTTTCTGGTTTAAGTTAGTTAGCCAATCTACTGTTGTTTATGGGACAAGTAAGGGAGCCTTGTATCGAATGGAAACTCCCCAGTGCCGTAACCAAAGTTTTAATCTCGAAAAATGGTTTCAAGGCATTCACGCTGCAATTGAACTCAATCAGCAATACATGCTGCATACAAATAAATCCTACACACCAGCGCAATGTGATAATTTAATGATTCTTTACTCAAGTATTTACCTATTGGCACACAAGGAAAATTCACTCAGTATAGGCTTACAAGCGCTATCAATAGCATCTGAGTGGTTAAAGAACTATTTTTCTGTAGCTAAAAAGCCTAAACTAGCAATGTTCATTCGTCGTTTAATCGGGCTTAAGTTCTATTTGAATTTAACCCAAAGTAAAGTAAGTAAGTAGAACGTATTCAGCTAAAGTGGATTACACCCTTACGTGAAATTAAATCAATTTCAAAGAGAACAGCTACTCAGATATAGTGGTTTCCTGGAGAGATGAGGTACAGCAGGAGGTGTGAACTTTAGAGACAGCAAGAAAAACAAAAAAGCTGATAGCTGATAGCTGACGGCTTTGGAGCTATAAAACCTCACTTCTTTTGAAGAGGAGGTGGGTTAACAATCTGAACGGCTACATCTGTGTCAGCAATTGCCTTTTGCCAAATGGCTTGTAACACTGAGTCTTTCTCTAATCCAGCACTAATATAAGATACCTTTTCCCCAGCAACGGCGGCATTAGCTTGTGCTGCAATATCTGGATATTTAACGAATACACGTTTAAGTACTTTGTCTCGACATTGGTAGAGTGCTTCATATCCATCAACGCGATCGCATTGCCAGAACTGTAGTGCGAGTTGGTGTCCTTCCACGGCTGATTTAGTGGCGGCTAAGGCTTTGGGATCGCCAGTAGCATTCTTAGTAATATCCGCTAAATCTACAAGATCTTCCCCATATTCTTTAAAACTAATTCCTTCTGGCTCCTCAATTTTAATTTTCATTACTCTCAGTTCCTCTATTGCCGCTTTGAGAGAATTAGAAATTAGTGGAGGGGGAAGGGAAGCTGAAGTATCTTCTGAGCGAGCTAATGGAATTGGGAATTGAGAGGTACAGCTAAGCAATAATGTTGCCGTAGTGAACGTGAGCGCTAGTTTTAGTAAGTACATTTGAGGTAATCAATTAGTCTAGCGATTAGTATTTTAAACACCCTCACAATCGGGAAACGAGAGGGTGTAAAATTCAAAACCTTATTTATATCCCAATCTTACTCAGCCAGTGTGAATAGTTTGTGAATATTTCGGATTGATTATATACTTAAAGATAAGCAAAGATTAAACAATACAAATAAAGTAATTAACCAACTAAAAAATCCTAATAACTATGGGCAATAAACTGAAAAAGAAGGAAGTATTTTTTATACAATCCTCGAATAATTATTGCACTCTTAGCCTACCTTTTAACAAGCTGGAAAAGTTTTGTCAAAAAAAAGGAAAACCCTCTCGCGTACCTCTCGCGTGAGAGGGTTTGTAATCGAACTTGTTTCGCTTGAGAGCATACCGAGCTAGAAAGAGGCTTGTAAAGAAGGGCATCACTCCTCACCCCAAACCTATTTGATGTATTCAGTGATGACACGAGTGACGGTTGCGAGGATGACGACGGCAAGGCTAGAACATCTACTATATGCCCTATGGAGTGGGGCTACCCCACCTCACCTCGATTCTGTAAATCCGAGATGTAATATAGTCAAGTTTGTTTGGGTAGACACTATGCTTATTAGATGGTTGATGCCAATATTAGCGTCCCTTGCCTTTTCAACAATAGCCGTTTTAATTGCCCATCAACAACAGTCTTTTGATCTTCAGCCGCTACCCGCTTATCAGTTGCCCTAATTTCCCCTAGGCTGTCATTAAGTGTGTATTTTGCTGAAAATCGGGCATAATCATGATTTGAGGAGCTGGCGGTTTTGAGCCTGAGGGGATGGGAGCGACACTTTTTGGTTTTTTGACTCAGCTAGTGAGAGGGCTGAGACTGTTTCTACTCTGTTGGCTTTTGGCATTCACCCTTGTACTCCCAGTTCAGGCTGAACCGACCTCAACAGATGGCTCAATTAAGAACCTGCGGCAGATACAGGAACAAATTGAGCAGCAGCGATCGACTGTAGAAAAAGAACGCGATCGCCTTTCAACCGCGACAAAAGCGGCTAAGGAGCAACTAAGTGGCATACAACAGGATATCCAGTTGGCTGACACGGCATACAAGGATTACGCTTCTCAAATCGAACAGGCAAACAAGCGCCTCAAAATGTTGCAAATTGATATTGCGAAAGCTGAACAAGGCTATTACCAAAAACAGGCAGCAGCGATTGCTCGCTTGCGTTTCCTTCAACGTCAACGAGTGACGGGATTTGGTTGGGATATCCTACTCAAGAGCCAAAACCTGAACGAATTTATTGACCAACGGCGGCGAGTCAAGTTAGTGTATCAAGCTGACCAACAAAGCTTGCTGAGTTTAAAAAGCCAAGCCGATCACATTAACCAGCAAAAAAAGGAAATAGAGCAACAGAAAAACCAAATTGCTCTACTGACTCAGCAACTCCTCGCCCAGAAGGCACAGTTTGAAGCACAGCTTGCCTCACAGCAGGAATTGGTTACGCGCTTAAATAGCGATCGCCTAGCTCTAGAGGCAGCTCAAGAGCAGTTAGAAGCAGATTCCAAGGGTATTGGTATTTTGATTCAAAGAATTGTTGCTGCTGGTAAGGCAAGGCTTCGCACTCCGGTAATTTTGGGTACAGGACAGCTTACTTACCCCAGCGATGCTTCAATTACCAGCAGTTTTGGTTGGCGGCGTCACCCAATTCTCGGCTACAGTCGCTTCCATTCTGGTATAGATTTTGGTGCTAGCTATGGCAGTACGATCCGAGCAGCAGATAGGGGTACTGTAATTTTTGCAGGTTGGTATGGTGGTTATGGCTATACGGTAGTAATTGACCATGGCGGCAGCATCAGTACGCTTTATGGTCATTCCAGTAAGCTGTATGTGAGCGAAGGACAATCTGTGCAGCGAGGACAAGCGATCGCAGCAGTCGGTTCAACAGGGTTATCGACGGGTCCCCACCTCCACTTTGAAGTTCGTAAAGACGGTGCCCCAGTAGACCCCAGCAGTTACTTGTAGTCTTGTAGTCGCCTACTTTGCCTACCGCACAGTTAGTGTGCTTTGAAAGGAGTTCAGAATGCCTCTGTTGATGAGATTGTGACCCCCTAACAGAGGAAATCACTCTCAAGGATTTCACTGGGGGGGTTAGGATTGCCATCTAAAGTCGAATGGCACTGACTTAAGCGAAAAGTCATCGTTTGTTGGAAAACCCGGATTGGGGGACGTTGCCCCCCAAACCCCCCACTGGGGGACAAGCGTCTCCCCCAGTCCCCCCGCGCAAGGGTTGATCTGTCGTGATGAATTTTCTTAAGTCAGTGACATTCATCTAAAGTCTCATTAGCGTCTAAAAGCTACTGCCCTTGAAGCGGAATATTCGCAGTTACTATCTTAGGATTGGAAGTGTTCGCTTGGTTTCCACCAGATCTGTCATTGGTTGTTAGTGTCAGCGATGATGCTGACGGAGGGATTTGACCCAAAAACACAAACTCTCCATCCAGAGTGGTACCGGGTTGAACTACTAATTCTGGATTCTCTGGCGCTGGTACAAGGTTGTATTGATTACCCAAATCATCTCTGAGTACCATATCCTGGTTATCATTTAGCTTAATTGGATTTCTTGAATTATTAGTAACTGCCAGTTCTACTGTACTGCTATCTTCCGCAAAGGTTATTCCTCTAAGTTGCATCACAGAACCGTTAGGATGGTTGACTTGGAGATTAAGAGACTGTGGTGCTGGAAGGGGAGTTGCAGTTGTCTGAGCGGCAGAAGGATTAATCGCAGTTAGGTCACCTGAGTTCTCTAAATCATCAGTTGCTGCATCCGTTGATTGAGAGGTGTTATCCCCTAATGGATTGAGCGCTTGTCCAGTAGCGGCTTGATTTTGTTGATAGAGAAAGTATAGATAACCAAGCCCTAAACCCAATAGCGCTGAAATAGCTAAACCCACTATAAAAGTCCCGTAACCTTTACGGGTAGGGTTATCGCTTTTTGGTTTCGGGTAAGAGTCATGAGTAGCTATTTGACCGTTAGTAAAACGATTTTTAGGAGCTTCTCCCGTTTTGTCATTATTATTGCGATTTTGTAGAGTAGGCATTTTTTTAAATAGAACTCATTAAAAAACGATTAACAGAAACCTTAAACCCTGTATTTCAGTAGTTATCCAATGACAACCGTACCCTATTGACTAGGCTTGCTAATTATAAACTTGATTTTCTTCCTCTTAATACTCACAATAACGTCTAGAAAAATCTAAGCATTCCGCCGGAAGTCATACTTAACTGTTCCGTCGAAAGCAAGATTTTTAAGCTTTTAAGTAAGTTACGTTATGTGTAGCTGTTATATACAACGTCTCTACAGGGAAAATAACTGTATGGGAATTTGTCTCCGGATGTACTAGCTCCGGTTCACGCCTCTTCTTAAAAAAAACACGCCTTTAGAGATAGACAAGACGAAAGCTTATTGAAACGTAAAATTTTTTAGTGATTCTAGTCGCCTGACCAGATTCAAGCTATACTGTAGATTGTGATAGCGTATTATCAAAGCCGCTAAACGCAAGGGCACGTAGCTCAGTGGATAGAGCATCAGATTCCGGTTCTGAGGGTCGGGGGTTCAAATCCCTCCGTGCTCGTTTTTTTGTATGTTCGCAAATTATATGTCGCGATTCGCAGATAAACGTCGTTTTTTGCACAATTATGTCGTTTTTCGCAAATTAGCGTCGTTGACCATCAGCAATTATATGTTCGCAAATTAATTACGCCGGGAAGCAGTTGTTTGGGGCTTGGGCGATCGGGTATTGAGTCTTGAACGTTAAAAAATATTCTTTCTAGGTAGTCAAGCCAGTCATAGCTGTAAGACCCAATCTTTAACTGGCATAACCGCCGAAATAGAATTTGCGCTGGGGTACTCACATCTATAGCTCGGAAATGCGCTTCGTCACTACTATCGATGTAGCTGTCACACGGGAACGACATCAACCTTTTTTCAGGTGTAGAACCCCATGTATACGCAATGTCTCGTTCTCTGTTTACGGTTGCAATTAGTCAGTTAAACGCTTCGTAATTCTTAGGCGATCGCATTTCCTCTAGCGAGGGTAGTAGTCTGACCCAACATTAGTTTTCCTCTTAAAGCTAAGCTACGAGGCTAGATGTACGATTGCTAGTTCTTATTGATTCTATCTCAGGTTTTACAGTTACTACTCTCACTTTCTAGCTACTCTATCTATGGAAAGAGTCGATTTCAAAGATTACAGTATTGTTAAATACACAAATTGATAGCTAAGTATCTATTCTTACAAAAGATTCTAAAATGATATCCTACTTTAGTCAGTCAGCGAATGATTCTAAAGAAGGTTAATGAACGCTATTTCTAAGCATAGTATAGAGTTATAAGCCAAAACATTCTGTTTTCTTTTAAAAAATAAAGGACTTATAACAGCTATGGAACTCCAACAGAACCTCGCTCCTATTAATAGTTGCTTGACCCAGATATTAGGTGGATATGAAATAATTCCAGCCAACTTTGGGTGGCACATCCACAAAGGAGAAACCTATTTCGGACTCTTGCAATATCAAGAAACGAGAGGATGGCATGGCAGTGCCTTTAGTGAGCTTCCTCTTGACGTGCAAGAGCAACTCCAAAAGATCGCACAATTGGATTCTTCTGTACTCGATCTTGCAGCTTAGGCTGAAGTGGGTTTGAAGAAAATACCTACTTTAGTTCTGAGATGCCAACGGTTCAGAACCCCGATTTTTTAGAGACATCGGGATTCTTTGCTTCACGAATCACTAATAATAGACTTCAGGATTTAGGCATCAGCCCCCTAACACTCCTCGATTTGGGGGAATAAGCTCCAGCTTTCCCTGAATTAGAGGTTGGGGGCAAAATAATGAATGATGCGTAAGTCCTAACTATTCCTTTTGTGAATAAGGTTTTGATTCTTTCCGAGTAAACACCTCTGGCTTGTCCATTTCTGTAGTCATATAGGCGACAGCCATACCCTGCGAGTTATGCGCCCATCCAACTCGTCCCTGAGGGTCTATGAGGATGCACCCCGCCTCTCCGGTAACTTTCTGCTTGAGAGTCTCGATCGCCATTTGTGCTGCCTCGTCTGGATGTCTGTCTTGAGCCAGCAAATCGACAGCCGTCTTAGCAAGGACGACTGGGATAATCGACTCACCATCACCCGTCGTTGAGCAAGCGCCCACTTTACCGTCAGCGTACAAGCCACAACCGACTATCGCTGAGTCACCGACGCGACCAGGTGGCTGATTGGCAACGCCTCCAGTCGAGGTTCCAGCAACCAGGGTGCCACTCTCATCCAGGGCGACACAGCCAACTGTGGCAGGGCGATCCAAAACTGCCTCTTCCTTCTCCCAGTGCTGCCGTTGCTCCAAAGTGATGAGGTTCCTAGGTTTACAAATCTCGAAGCCATGCTCACGGGCGTAGCGTTCTGCGCCCTCCGAGGCTAGCAGTCTGGGTTTGTCATCCATAATCTTTCGCGCCACAGAGATGGGATGAGACACGCCCTGAACTGCTACGACTCCTCCCCAGCCTAAGTTAGAGCCATCCATCATCGCCGCGTCTAGGTACACCTCGCCGTCGGTGTCGAGAGTCGCGCCCAGGCTGGCGTTAAAGGTTGGGTCATCTTCAAGAACGCGGATAGCTGCCTCAACTGCATCTTTGGCGCTGCCGCCACGCTGGAGTATCGCCCAACCCGCTTCTAATGCTGCTGTGCAGCCATCAATATTGGCTTTAGCCTTGTCGTTTGAGATGGTTTTGGCTCCACCGTGAACAATTATGGCTACTGTCATCTATGGTTCCTTCTAAATAATTGTGAGATTTTGTAGATACTAGAAGTGAAACGGCGATAGTCAATCAGTTACACCGATTGCTGTCGTAGCGTATTCAAGCCCAAGCGCTCACTAGCTCAAATCAGCACTACTTAGGGAAAGTCTTGCTGGGCTAAGCTAGGGTTTTGTTATTTACCTGATTAACTATTGCTGTGCCTAGCGAATGAGAAAGTTCTCTATCGGTGAACTCCCCGACCAGCGGGCATTTAACACTTCTCTTATATTCAAGCGCAACCAAAAAATTAGCGCTTCATCCTTGGAGGTGTCTTACCTGCACTGAAGGAAGGGTTGTATATAAAGCCAATTTGTTATTTTAGATACAAAAATCTACTGAGACTTCCCTTCTCCCCTCCTTTCAACTGGCGCTTTATCATCCAGCCCTAGAATGTTCCAAGCTACTCGCCGACGCCTTGCTCTTTGGTACACAACAGTAACAGCAGTGCTACTATTGCTGTTTGCGACAGGTGTCTACCTCTATGTCCGCAGCACGTTGATTGAGCGCGTTGATGACACTCTCAAACACGTTGTAGAAGTAGTAGAGCGATCGCTTGTTATTGAATCCGTACAAGCCTCTGACATTCCCTACCGCATTAACGTTGAAGCGAGTTTTCGAGACAATGCTGAGGCTGTAGAAGATGACCACATTGACTTAGAGTGGTTTAGCCCTACCGGGGAGCTATTGTGGTCAACGTTATGGGAGCCACTCGATATTCCCGTACACCCTAGCTACACTGGTGAAACGGTTTATTTAGTAGACACAGATCACCTGCTGCGGCAGGTAACAAAACGGGTACAAATCGGGCGTCATGTCCTTGGCTATCTGCGCGTGAGTCATCCCTGGTTTGAGGTGACTAAGCCGATTCGCCAGTTGATTTTCGATCTCACTCTAGGCACCGCTGTAATGATCATGTCCACGGCGGCGATCGGTTGGTTACTTTCTGGCATCGCCATCAAGCCAGTGCGGGACTCCTACCAACGCCTCAAACAGTTTACGGCGGATGCCTCCCACGAACTGAGAAACCCGATCGCGATGATTCAAACCAATGTGCAGGTTGCCCTTGCCGATCCAGATTGGGAACCTCAGCTACAACGCCAGCAGTTGATGGTAATAGAACGCTTGACTCAGCGATTAGGACGTTTAGTCAATGACTTGCTGTTTTTGGCTCGTGCGGATAGTGGAATGCTACAACCCCAATGGCAACCCGTCCCCCTTGATGCTTTACTGATGGAGGTTATTGAAGAACAGCAGATAATCGCAGCTGAAAAGGGTGTTTGCCTATCACTACATTTTGTTGAAACACCCTCTGTTGCCATCACAGAAGAAAATTCGTCTGAGTTTCCGACAGAGGATGCTTTTACAGTTCAGGGAGACTGGGATCAACTTGCCCGTTTATTTACAAATTTGGTGAGTAACGCCTTACAATACACCCCTGCTTCTACCGAGATACCGAGTGAGGCATCTGTACAAGTGGAATTACAACAGATAGAACGTGCTAGCAGCGTCGGGGCACGAAATACACAATCTCTCCTAAGGGTACAAGTGCGTGATACTGGCACTGGCATCTCAGAATCAGCTTTACCTCATATTTTCGACCGCTTCTATCGAGTAGACCCGGCTAGAACCCATGAAGCCGCAGCCGGTTCTGGATTAGGTTTAGCGATCGCACAAGCGATTGTCGAAAATCACCATGGTCACATCCAGGTCGAAAGCGTTCTCAATCAAGGTACAACCTTTACCGTCACCTTACCTGCCTCTAAACCCGAAATTCTTACTTAGCCATTACGACTAACGAACGGCAAAATACATCAAAAAGTGTCGCCAACTCTACCTTTAATCTGCCTCCTGTGACAGATGTAGAGGTAGGCGATTGTACTTAAGGTACTAGTAAGAGGCTGGAACAAGAGAGCGACATCCAGCTACAAGCTGAAGTGAAAGTTGGTCACTGATGCAGCCGTAGCCTACGCGGGTCAATTGCGAGATAACCGTAGTCACCACTGCTCCAGCCGTAATTACTGTATCGCGAAATTGAACCTGTTTAGGAGAAGATTATGCCGATTGGTCTAAGAGAAGATGTCGCTTACATAATGTTAAAAAAGATTCATGAAGGTGACGGACAAGGAAAGCATCCAGTTGGTTTTACAGAAACAGACTTTGCGGGTCGTGACCTTTCAATATCCGACATCCTAGGACACCTTGATTATTTAGCTCAAAAGCAGTTTATCGATGCCGAGTTCACTGGTAATGCCTATGCTAACCAGGAAGATGTTCCTAACGTCGTTGACTCAGACGAAGTAGACTTTCGCATCGCCAATAGCTTTGGCGCACCGGATGGCCCTCTGCCCCACTTAATTACCTTCAAACGCGCCCAGCTGACTGAAAAAGGTCTCAAAATGCTGGAAAAGATGGAGGCAAATCCTCCCAAAGCGCTTGAGGAAGGGCCAGTCGTTCCAATTGCGACAAAGGATATGCCTTTCTTAGAGAAAGTGATGTTGAAGGGAGATCTAGAAGATATCTTCGATGCCAGAGACATCACAGAGGTTGTCTTCCGTACCATGCGCGACATGATGACGAACGAAGCGACTGACCGAGTTGCAAGCGAACTGCACACACAAGCAGAACCTACAGAAGATAAAGCCCTGCAAAACGAAATTGCAGACCTTTGGACGGATACAAATCCCATTGTCAGTTTCTTGAGTCGAGTTCGACCCCCTCTGATCATCAAATCAGACACATTCCTATTCCGGATTCGTCAAGAGTCGGGTCTACCGAAAGATGTAGAACCCGAAACGGTTATTAAAGCTGTTTTTGCAGCAACGAAAGATGAACTATCGGAGGAACGGATTCAGGAAGTTGCCGGATTCTTACCCGACAAAATTCTGGAACTGTGGCAACAAGCTAAGTAAGCGATCGCGTATTGAATTTACGCCATAGCTTATTTGTAAAAGGTCAAGGAGAAAAGCTTTTCCTTTGACCTTTTCCTTTATCTTTAACCGCTTCCTTCCTCTAAATCAGTTAGTAAATAAACCATTTGTTTTACCAAATGTCTATGAATAAGGCTGAATCGATTACGAAGAACTTCGGACTGTTCGGAGTAATCTTTGGAAGTTTACTGGTTGGTATATCGGCAATTCCCCTCAGTAGCAAAGCAATACCCGTTCCGAATGTGAATGCTTGTCTTAGTCTCTCCCCTGAAGCTCTAGTTAATCAAGGCAGGGCTAATATAGCTAAAGAAAACTGTACAGTGATTGCACAGGCGACACCACCACTACCAGAGGAGTTACAGCCTCCTAGCGCAACAGTTGTACTTGTAAACGGTACAGTTAATGTTACGTTGGTAAACCAAACGTATACAGACATCACTTATCAAGTCGTTGGTGACACCGAACCTCGGACACTTTCAGGGCGTAATGATGTGACGCTAAGGACTCTAAGAGCGCCAGTAACTATTACTTTCCAACGCCCAGATCGCGGTTTGCTGTTGGTGAGTCCAGAGGCTTCAGAAGCAGGAAGTTTAGAAGTCACTCTAACAGAAACTACTGATTTAGATGTAGATAAAAGTGCAATGACAATTCAAGAAACCGGTGACGTTTTCTTGAATTAGGATTAAGCGGTATGAGCGATCGCACAATCGCGTCCCTCAGCTTTTGCCTGATACAAGGCTTTGTCTGCCGCCACAATCAACTGAGCAGGTGTTGCCTCAAGACTCGGCACAGTACTCGCAACTCCTAAACTCAGCGTAACGTACTGACTGACAGGTGATTTCGCATGAATAATCTCTAACCTTCGGACGTTCGCTCGAATCGCTTCAGCAACCAGAAGTGCGTCCTTCGTATCCATATTGGGTAGAATCACCGCAAATTCCTCTCCTCCATAACGAGCAACCAAATCAGCAGGACGCTTCAATGCCTGACGGAGGATAAGGGCAACCTGTTGCAAGCAAGAGTCTCCAGCAAGATGACCATAGGTATCGTTGAAAACTTTGAAATAATCAAGGTCACACAAAATTAGCGATAGTGGTTTTTGCAGTTGTGCTTTCTCGTGCCACTCTGCCTTTAGATACTCATCAAACCGTCGTCTATTGGCGACTTGGGTTAAGCCATCAACAGAAGCAAGGCGCTGTAATTCATGATTTGCCTCTTCTAGCTGTTCAAACAACGTTGATTGCTGAATTGCGATCGCTACCTGAGTCGCGAGTGATTTCAGCAAAGCGATTTCCAAAGGTTGCCATTGTCGCGGTTCATTACAGTGATGAGCAATCAACAATCCCCACAAAGCAGGCGAGGGGGCAGTTGAGTGAGAGTGGGATTGATGCAGAGTAGCATTCCGTTCTAGCAAATTAGTTGAAATAGCACTGGGAACTGGGCAAGTAGACAAAACACCTCCCTCTACTCCCCCTGCCTCCTCTACTTCCCTTCCCTCCCAACTGCTTACTCTTTCCTGACGGCTCACTCCTTGCAAAATTGGTACAACTAAATTCGCTCTAACTTGTAACTGAGCCAAAAACTCAATATGGCAAGGTGTTAATCCTGCTGTATAAATATCCCTTACAGCTTGGATGCGTCCCCCCTGGTAGGGCTGGACATAGCCTTCACCAAAACAAGGGTCATGCCTCACCATACCTAAGGTTTTCATATACTTAGAAGCTACAGATTCGACGACAACAGTACCCCTCCAATTTGGCTCAAAACGGTAAATCAGAACTCGGTCAGTCTGGAGAAACTGCCGTACCTCCTCTGCTGTTGTGTTGAGGATATCCTCAAGGTTGAGTGACTGACGGATGCGATCGCACATCACCGCAACGAGTTGTTCTTGCCGGAGGTGTTGGCGCAATGCCTCTTCCGCTCGCGCTCTTTCAGTAATGTCACGAAAGCTCCACACACGACCAATAATTTGTTCACCACTACGTTGAGGATAAGTAAAGCGCTCAAAGATTCGACCATCTTGTAATTCCATCCGGTCATATCCCTCAGCATCAAGTTGAGCATACAATTGCTTAACTCTTGCCAAAAAAACGTCTGGTTCTTTCAACTGTGCCTGGAAATATTTGTGTCGCTCCTCGAAATTAGCTGACCTCAAAATTTCCTCAGGAATACCCCACATTTCAAGGAATTTTTGGTTAAAGGTGACAACGACTCCGACTGTGTTAACGGCAACAATGCCGTCAGTAGTGGAATTGAGTGTTGCCTCCAACAACGAGACAGAGGTCTTAAGTTCCTCTTGAGCTTGACTTCGTTTAGTGATGTCTCGGATGGCTGTCACTCTAAGTAAGCGTCCTTGGTAAGGAATAGCTTTGCTACGAACTTCAGCAGGGAAAGTTGTCCCGTCGTTTTTCAGACAGATACTTTCGTACATCAGTTCGCTACCCAACTCAATCATTTGCCGGACATAAGAGCGAGATTCTGGAGCAACAAATTCTAGAAAACTCATCCCAACCACTTCTGCTGGTTTGTAACCAAACAACCGAGCAAAATTACGGTTTATCTGACGTACTTTCCCTTGCTCATTAATTGAGATTGCCTCGAATGTTGCTTCCGCTAGACAGCGAAATTGCTCCTCACTTTCCCGTAGTGCCTTTTGAGCAAGCTTATGATTGGTAATCTCTTGTTGTAGCTGTTCGTTTGTGCTAATGATTTCTCTAGTACGCTCTTCTACTAATTCTTCAAGGTGGTGCTGGTACTTAATTAATTGAGCTTCTACGGAGGAACGCCCGTTAATTTCCTGTTGCAGTTGTTCATTGGCTTTAGTCAATTCTGCTGTGCGTTCTTCTACCAAACGCTCAAGCTCGTCATGATACTCGCTTAATAAGTATTGGTGGTGCTGTCTCAACTGTTTTTGAGCGATCACACGATGGCACGCTTCAATGGTGTGGGCAACCAAAGTTGCGATCGCTGCGACAAAATTCACTTCGATGGGAGTCCAATGGCGTGGTAAACCTGTGTGTTCATGACAGACTATACCCACCATCTGACCATTCAGCCAAATTGGTGCATCCAACATGGATGTGATGCCGTTTGGTGTCAGATAAGGCAGGGCAAATTCTTGCGTTCTAGGGTCACTGTAAGCATCATGTGCTGCAATAGTGCATTCAGTTGTTAGGGCACGAAAATAATTCGGATAGTTAGCTACCGCTAGTTCCATTCCGGATGTATGACACCCTCGACTTTGCTCGTACAAATCCAAGCATTTCATGCTTGAATGAGCTAAACTTGGCTGTATTATTGTGTCTGCGGTGTTAGCTACCTCTTGGGCATTGCTAACTTCTAAAGGCAACCAAAACGGTATTGTTTGGGAAAAAGAATTGTTGGGATACAGCCAAATACTGGCGCGATCGACTTCAAGGACATCAGCGACAACTTCGGTAATTTCCCTTAAGGCTGCCTTCAAATCACCTTGGTCAATTGTTTTGCTTCTTGCTAGTGTTACCAATGCCTGAGTTTGCCGACGCAGAGGTTGTTCAACCTTCAGGCAATCAACCACATCCTCCCTGTTTAGGAAAGTTACTGATGCAACATCAGAAGGTAAAGGGGAAGAGATATTCTCTGTATTACTCACTTTTGTATCCTCACTTCTTTGTGGAAGCGGGGCGAAAAGCCAACTTTTGGCTCCTTCTCAAGAAAGTTATGCCCCTGTTGTCCTAGGCTCAGGTTAGTCACGAGTAATGCTTCCAATAGAAGCCGACTTTTGCCAGATAATTTACGCTTCTCCTTTGAGTGAACAGACCCAATCCCTTCCCTACAAAGGAAGAGGGGCTTACCCCTCTCAAAACTAGGAGAGAGGTTGCACAGAGATCAAAGTGTATTGCATCCAATTGCAAACCGCTATAATTCCAAAGCTGACGGTTTCGCCTGTCCAGTATCCCCCATCGCTACGAGGAGCGCTACCGCTTCCAGTTCACGAAGAGGTCTTGCCAACTAGTCCGAACCGCCTTTATAGCTATCGTTTGTTACCCTCAAGATTAGTCTACTAACCACGGCTCAGTAAGCATGAATGGTTATTGACTAATGACAACCCGCAAGAGTTCTGAAAACGGAGGGGAATAGTCTATAAGACTCCTTGGCTTTCTCCTGTGTAGATGCTTTGTGTTGTAAATCACAAGTTCACGGCAAAAACCGCGTTTACTCGTTTTGAAGATGAATAAAACCAAGCCTCTGCTGTCCCATCAATTCAGGCTTTAGTGTCCTAAGATGAGCCTTGCCTACAGGTTGAGGCTAGCGACAATTGATGACCTCAGGGAACGCACACAATAATCGACTATTCTACAAAACTTTGCTCTAGATCTGTATTCACTTTCTCTGTTTTTCGTGATCATCCTCATCGAGTCACTATTTTGGGTTGTCGGTAAACCGGGCAGATCTTGATGAAGATAGATAAAACAGTACTATTCAATACGGATTTTACATTGCTTATAAGGTAAAGCCGTATGAACAAAAAGAATACAGAAGTTCAGGAGTTCAGAATTTCTCTAAACTCCTTTCAAGTTGACTAGGGTTTAAACTCTTTGTAATTTGAATTGTTTGATTGCTCGAAATTACTTGCTTTTATCTAAACACAAATATAATTTCTGAAACGCTTATTTACTTAACTTGATAATAAAAAATTCTTTAGGTAAAAAAAAGTATTGTTTGTATCAATAAGAACAAGAATTTTTGCGATCGCATTTCCAAAAAGCTATGTAGATGATGGATTAGAATATCCTCTAAACCAAGCAGAACTCAGCTTTTAACCTACAACTCCCAATCCCAGAAAAATTATTTAATAATTCTGCACTGCCTTAAGACGGATGGCACATCTAGAAAGGTTGCGATAGATTGTTAGTCTATTGATTTGTGATCTACAGCATGGTAGAGCTGGATTTGAACTCCCCTTCCTTACCAAATGGTGAGTTTGCTAGGGTAGAAGCGCTTCAGCGCTACAAAATTCTCGATACTCCTCCTGAAATAGCGTTTGATGATTTAACAGCTCTGGCAGCCTCCTTTTGCAACACTCCAATCGCCCTAGTGAGCCTAGTCGATACACATCGGCAGTGGTTCAAATCAAAAGTTGGTTTAACGGCAACAGAAACACCGAGGGAAATAGCGTTCTGCGCCCACGCGATTCAGCAACCTGACACTTTGCTCGTTGTACCTAATGCACTAGAGGATGAACGGTTTGCCAGCAATCCCCTGGTAACGTCTGCACCCCACATTCGGTTTTATGCTGGGGCTGTTCTTGTTACACCTGATGGCTTTCCCCTGGGTACACTGTGCGTCATTGATCGGGTTCCTCGCTATCTCAGTCTAGAACAGAGACAATCCCTACAAGCTCTAAGTCGTCAAGTTATCTCACAACTAGAGCTACGGATTAACCTTACTCGCGTCAAGCGAACAACTATTCAGCTTAAAGGTGTTGCCAAAGCTCTACATCGCAGTAACCAGCATCTTAGTCAAACGTTATGTGAGTTGAAGCATACCCAATCCCAACTGATTCAGACTGAGAAGATGTCTGGGTTGGGTCAATTGATTGCTGGTATAGCTCATCAAATTAATAATCCCATCACCTTCATTCACGGTAATATCCCCCACATTCAAAGCTACATCCAAGACTTGTTGGAACTGCTGTCACTCTATCAACAGCACCATCCCAAACTTCACCCAGAAATCCAACAGAAAGCGGAAGAAATCGACCTCAACTTTCTCATTGAAGACTTACCTAAAGTTTTCTCTTCTGTAGAGGTTGGCACAACACGTATCCATCAACTAGTGCGATCTCTACAAAATTTCTCTCGCAAAGATCAAGGAAAAAAGGAACCGGCTGATATCCACAAAGCAATCGACGATACTCTATTAATCCTGGAACACCGACTGCAAGCAAGAGCCGAGCAGCCAGGTATCAGAGTCGTAAAAGAGTACGGCAACTTACCGATTGTTGAGTGCTACGCCGGATCGCTCAACCAGGTTTTCATGAATATTTTGAGTAATGCGGTTGATGCTCTAGAACAAGCGAGCGAGATGCGCTCTTCTTCAAAACTTGAACAGCATTGTAATACCATTACCATCCGGACAGAGTTACAACAGCCAGCAAAAAGTAAGAAAGGCTCAATTTTAATTCGTATTTCTGACAATGGCTTAGGTATTCCAAAAGCAATTGTTAGACGAATCTTCGATCCATTTTTTACAACGAAGCCTGTTGGTAAGGGAACAGGCTTAGGGCTGTCGATTAGCTATGAAATTGTGGTTGAGAAGCACGGCGGGAGACTCAATTGCTTCTCTGAACCTGGAAGAGGAACAGTGTTTTGGATTGAAATTCCCCTGTAGGCAAACTAACGTGGTCTGGAAATTCTTATTAGACCTGCAAAAGAAAGTGAGGAATGGGGATTGGGAGAAAAAGGTCTACTGGATTAAGTCAAAAAAAGCTTCATCCAGTTCGTAGCCAAATAGTTGTGCCATCGACTTCAGGCGTGATTGACTAGTAATTCCCTGCTGCTGCATCCAATTCGTCAGAATAAAAATTTTGTGCATCACGAAGATTTCTAGGGCTTCAGGATTGTACTGAATGCCTTCTGTGCGATTAAATTGGTGCGGCACTAGCATGGCGGTGTAGCGGGAGAGTTCACCAGATTTCCAGTCGAGCAAAAAGGGTAACCAGGGATATTGGGCATCTAGCCGAATAAACCAGAGTCGCACTTCTGGGATTTCTGAGAGTTCCCGTGGGTCATCGGCTTCGCGAGGATAGTCAAACTCAAAGCGCAGTTGCTGTTCATGGGAGGTTATGGCTTGCTCTTGAAGCAACTTTTCAATTACCGATTGAGCTGCTGATACATCCAAGTTGTTGATGCAGTCAGTATTAAGAGTGATTGTAAGGGTCATTGCGTCGTCAAAATCTGAGCTTGTGATCAATTGTCTCAAAGGAGCGATCGCCTTTGGGCAGTGTGTAGGTAATCGTGAAGAAGTATTAGTTATTGAAAAGCCAGTCAAGCAGTTCTTTATCGAATAGCTCTGGCTCTTCAAAGTGAGGCGCATGACTGCTCTTCTCAAATATGCGGATAGTCAGATTACCTGAAAATCAGCAATTCGGCTGAGAAGCTATAAGATCTCAGGCAATGGAAATCTATTTGCGATCGCAGAAATCATCACCACACTACAACGCCCCACTGTTCAAGCCTACAAGTTGATTCGAGGATTCAAGCCTCCCTTTGCATGGCTAGTGCATTCTGCTTCTGGTAAGTGGTTATACAATGCCACCCATTCAGGTACACATATCACCTGGACGTTTGAATTTAAGATGCAACATCTGCTTGCCTATCTTTTCTTTCTCGCAGTTGTGAAGCGTCCGTTTCAAACAGCTCAAAGAATTTGTCTTGAGATTCTCAAGAGAGCCGTTGAGGAACGCAATCGTTGCAAGCTATCTGTAAGTGCTGATTTTTCTGAAAAATAGAACTTCTTTTTGCTACGCAAAGAGGAAAAAGTTATGCGAATCACCATTTTGACCGTTGGTTCACGCGGAGATGTGCAACCGTTTATCGCCCTAGGATTAGGATTGCAGCAGGCAGGACATACGGTTCAATTAGCAACCCATTCACCTTTTCAAGCAATGGTTCACAGCTATGGGCTGAAATTTGCACCCATTGAAGGGGATGTGCAGGCACTCATGGCAGGGGAAGCTGGGCAGCAGATGCTAGATGCAGGCAATCCCCTCCAGCTAATCCAGCGATACGCCCAAATGGTGGAACCCTTGCTGGCACAAGCAATGGCAGACTCTTGGAAAGCGTGTCAGAGTAGCGATGCCATCATCGGAACTGCCTTCACGAGTTGGGGATACGACATCGCTCAGAAGTTGGGCATTCCCTTCTATCTAGCCGCTTTAATGCCGCAGAGTGCCAATCCGGACTTTCCATTTCCGTCACTACCGCAAACATTACGGTTGGGTGGACTCCTGAATTCACTCACTTATCCAGTGCTGCTAGAAGGCATGGGGTTGATGTTCCGCAAGTCCATCAATCAGTTTCGTCAAACCACATTGCAACTATCACCCTTGCCAAGATGGATGGGGTTGTATCGGCGACTCGATAAGGCAGGTGTTCCCTACCTCTACGGCTTCAGCCCAACAGTCATACCCAAGCCTACCAACTGGGCAGAGCGGTTGCACGTCACAGGTTATTGGTTTTTGGAACACCCCCAAGACTGGACACCGCCTCAAGATTTGCTGGCGTTTCTGAGAGCAGGCTCGCCGCCAGTATACATTGGTTATGGAAGCATGACGGGACGAGAGCCGGAGCGCATGACTGAGATTGCTCTGGCAGCTTTGGCAAAAACAGGACAGCGAGGCATTTTGCTTACAGGTTGGGGTGGCATCTGTGCGGCTGACTTACCGGAGACTGTCTTTAAGCTAGAGTCTGCACCGCACGACTGGCTGTTTCCTCGGATGGCAGCAATTGTGCATCATGGTGGAGCTGGGACGAGTGCGGCGGCACTGAGAGCTGGCGTGCCATCTGTCGTCGTTCCCTTTTTTGGAGATCAGCCGTTTTGGGCACATCGGCTCCTGCAATTAGGAGTTAGTCCGGCTCCGATTCCCAAGTCCTCTTTGACAGTGGATAAGTTAGCAGAGGCGATCGCGATTGCGGTGAGTGATGAGACAATGCAGCAACAGGTAAAAGAGATCGGCAACCAGATTCGAGCTGAGAACGGTGTTCAGCAGGCGATGGCGGCATTTCATCAGCGCCACTTGTAAGTTATTGAGACAATTATTTAACGGCGTTAAGCCGTTTCCAACCAATCGAAAATCTGCTCTAACTGCTGGAGTGTCACCAATCCGTACTGCCAAAGAACCATCGGCAAGAGATTTAGAGCATCGGGTTGATGGCGTACAGCCAAGTCAATTGAAGTGGATGGAATTGCCAAGTCATCCTGTAAAAAACCAATCAACCGTTGTAATCGTTTTGAATTCATTGCTTAATCCCTGCATAAGTAAATTCTTCTAGCTATAAAGACCAACGTACTGACAATTTGTGAAAATATTGTGATTTATTGTTAACGACTCATTAATAAGACCTTTATCTCAACCCCGTATATTCACTTGCGAGATTGATTTGTGTTGCTCTTGAGCCGCAAGACTTATCCCTACTTCCAAAAATAGGCAAGTGAATATGTTTCGTGTTCCCAAATCTGTCATGCTAGCAGCGATCGCGTTTATCGTGATTTTGCTGCTTCAGCCCCACCGTGGAGTGACAACGCCGATTATGACTGACCAACCCCCGCTTGTCATTGGACATCGAGGAGCAAGTGGCTACCGTCCAGAACATACGCTTGCTGCCTATGCATTAGCGATTCAGATGGGAGTGGATTACATTGAACCTGATATCGTCTCAACCAAAGATGGTGAGTTGATTGCACGTCATGAAAATGATATTGCTGAGACAACTGATATAAGCGAGCATCCAGAGTTTAGCGATCGCAAAACTACTAAAATGATTGACGGTAAAGAAGTCACTAGTTGGTTTACCGAAGATTTCACTCTTGCCGAGATTAAGACACTTCGAGCTAAAGAACGCTTACCCTTTCGTAGTAGTGCTTACAATGGTCAATTTGAGATTCCCACTCTGCAAGAAGTCATTGATTTAGCGAAGCAAAAAACGGCTCAAACAGGACGCACAATTGGGATTTATCCCGAAACCAAGCATCCTACTTATTTTGATTCGATTAATCTTTCACTCTTAGAACCATTAGTTGCCATCCTCAAGAACAATGGCTACACTAGCTCATCCTCCCCTGTCTTTATCCAATCCTTTGAAGTCGAGAATCTCAAACAACTGAACCAGATGATTGATGTTCCGTTAGTGCAGTTGCTGGATGAGGCAGATATGCAACCTTATGACTTTGTTGTCAAGGGTGACTCTCGCACCTATGCTGATTTAACGACTCCGGCTGAACTGGCTCGTATTGCTGAATATGCAGATGGCTTAGGTCCCTACAAGCGGCTGATTATACCTGCTGGTGAAGACAAACGCCTCAAAGCTCCCACTTCCCTGATTAACGATGCTCATACGGCTGGTTTAAAGGTACATACCTGGACATTTCGCAACGAAGACCAATACCTTGCACCTGACTACAACGGCAGTTCTCAAGCTGAATACGAGCAGTTTTTTAAGTTAGGCATTGATGGTGTATTTAGTGATTTCCCCGATACTGCTGTTAATGCTCGTAATCAAATATTCTCAAGTTCCACTTAATTAAATCTAAGAAAAAATAAATCATTAACAATCAAAAACTAACAACAAACGGCAAGACTTCACTATCTTTTCATCGATTCTTCATTACTGCTTAGCCTGATTACTAGCAGCATTAGCTGTAATAGGGTGTCAGAGTTATTGTCACCCTATCTTCATGAACAAATCAGCGCAAACGCTCTGCATCGGGTTATTCGTTTTTGGAACATTAACCGCTCCTGGAGTTGCTCAAACAACAGATACCAACCCCGATGCTTCACTCTCTTCATCCACTAGTGCTGCTGACTTAAAAATTACTCCCCGCTTTGGAGTAGGCTACAGCACTTCTGGCGCTGGTTATGATGCTTTTACTAATATTGAAGGCTTTGTCCCGTTATTACAAAGTCCTGGCAGTACCCTCACCTTCCTCGAAGGCAGACTCCTCATCGACAATGACGCAGACTTTGGTGGCAATCTGCTGCTAGGACACCGGGTTTATAATCCAAAAAGCGATCGCATTCTTGGTGGCTACATCTCTTATGATCATCGGGATACAGGAAGTAGTAGCTTCAACCAAATCGGTGCTGGCTTTGAAAGCTTAGGAGAAATTTGGGACTTTCGCAGCAATTTCTATCTACCAATTGGGGATACTCGTCAACTTGCCGAAGAAAGTAGCGTTCAAAATTTCAGCGCGTTGACAGAACCTTTTTTCCAAGACAACTTTTTGGTTGCAACAGGTACACAGCAACGTTTCGAGAGTCGGCGCTTTGAAGCGGCAATGGGGGGATTAGATGTTGAAGCGGGTGTGAGAATTGCTCGATTAGGGGCAACGGGTGACCTTCGAGGGTATGCTGGATTGTACTATTACGATGCACCTGAAAGTGATGATACGTTAGGCTGGCGTGCCCGTTTGGAAGCACACCCCAACGATAATTTGCGCCTCGGTTTATCCGTTCAAGATGATGCAACTTTTGGCACGAATGTTGTGTTTAGCATTGGGGCAAATTTTCCAGGTACTCGTCCGAGAGGTGCAAAGGAACGGGGTACATCACAACAGGTTGCTGCACGCTTAGGGGAATCAGTTTCTCGTCAAGCGAATATTGTTGTTGATGAGCAATTTGAATCAGAGTCATTCACTGAGCAAGTTACCCTCAAAGCAACTAACCCAGAGACGAATGAACCGTATGTTTTCCAACACGTTAACCTGGGTTTAGTGGATGGGAATGGCACATTTGAGGCACCGTTTGGCACTGTACAAGGTGCTGTTGCTGTCGCGCAAGCTGACAACATTGTCTATGTGCAGTCTGGAACCAATCCTGGAATTCCTGCCTTTACGATTCCTGATGGTGTGGCTGTACTCTCCACCGCCCTGCCGCGAATTATCGACACCGTAGAATTTGGCACAGTACAACTAGCGTTATCGGGTAGTGGGCTGTTTCCTGAAGTTACAGGTACCGTTACTTTGGGGAATGATACAACTCTATCGGGATTTGCGATCGCCAATGTCACCGGGAATGCGATCGAGGCGACGAATCTTCAGAATGTGACAATTCTCGACAACCGCATCACTAATCCAACAGAGCAGGGAATTATCCTGAATAATGTGACAGGAACGAGTGTAATTGCGAGTAACAGCATTACCAACAGTGGACTAGCAGGTATTTTCGTTCGCGGTTCTGGTACGACTCAACAGGAGTTAACCCTCAATAACAACACAATTAGTGGCAGTGGTAGCCAGGGTATCTTCTTCCAAGTCACTGAAGAGGCTCAACAGCAAGCTATTCTCAGCAACAACACTGTGAGTAACAGCATTGGACAGGGAATTTTCATCGAATCATCTGGAAATACCCGACAGAATTTAGCGATCGACAATAGTACAATTAACAGCACAGTACTCAGCAACGATGGCACTGGGGGACAAGGTATTTTGGCTCAGGCTTCTGCGGAAGCTCAACAAACATTCAGTATCACTAATAGCCAGATTAACGACAGCGCCAATTCAGGTTTATTTGTCCAGTCTTCTGAAAGTGCTACACAGAACTTCACCCTCAACAGCAGCACCGTTAGCAACAGCACTGGCTTAGGTTTATTAGTTCAGGCATCGGGTACAACTCAGCAGGAATTTATCCTCAACAACAGCACAATTAATAACACAGCTATTGGTAGTGATGGCAGTGGGGGGCAAGGTATTTTGGCTCAGGTTTCTGGGGAAGCTCAACAAACATTCAGCATTAATAATAGCCAGATTAACAACAGCGCTAATTCAGGTTTATTTGTTCAGTCTTCTGAAAGTGCTATACAGAACTTCACTCTCAACAATAGCACTGTTAACAACAGCACTGGCTCAGGTTTATTAGTTCAGGCATCTGGTACGACTCAGCAGGAATTTACCCTCGAAAACAGCACAATTAACAACACAACTGTTGGTAGCGATGGCAGTGGTGGTCAAGGAATTTTTGTTCAAGCAAATGAGGAAGTTCAACAGCAATTTACTGTAACAAACTCTACAGTTAGCACTAGTGCTGGTCAAGGGATTTTTGTTCAAGGAAATGATGCCCTAAACCAGAACTTCATTGTTAGTAATAGTACAGTAAGCGACAATGTAGGACAGGGAATTTCTGTTCAGGCAAATGGTACGACTGAACAGGAATTTACTATTGAAGGCAGCACAATTGAGCGCACACAGGTTAGTAATGATGGTAGTGCTGGTCAAGGGATTTTCATTCAAGGGAATGAGGCAACTCAAAATTTTAGTATCAATGGTAGTACAGTAAGTGATAATTCAGGACAAGGTATTTCTATACAAGGAAATGACGCAACCCAGAACTTTACTCTCAATAGTAGTCAGATTAGTAATAGCACAGGCACAGGTGGACTTATCCAAGCTTCTGGTACAACTCGACAAGAATTTGCCCTCAACAATAGCACCATTGATGGCACAAAACTAGGTAGTGATGGCGGTGGCGGACAAGGCGTTTTTATTCAAGCAAATGAAGGTGTCCAGCAAGAATTTGCTATCAACAACAACGCAGTTAGCAATAACGCAAGTCAAGGCATTTTCGTTCAAGCAAATGATGTCCAGAAACAGAATTTTAGTATCACCAACACTGAGGTTAGTAATAGTGCCAGTCAAGGTATTGTTGTCCAAGCTAATGGCACTACTCAACAAGAGTTCAATGTTGAAAATACAACAATTGGCAACAGCAAAGACCAGGGTATTTTAGTTCAGGCGAATGGTACTACTCAACAAGAATTCAGCATTGATGACACAACGATTAATGTCAGTACAGGTCAAGGTGTTTTGATTCAAGCATCTGAAAACTCACAACAAGCATTTCGCCTCAGACGTAACACCATTTCGGGAACTGCATTTGAGGGGATTTTAGCTCAGGGGAATGACACAGCGCGGATTGATGCTCGTGTCCAGTTCAACAGCTTAAATAACAGCAATAATGCTTCTGGTTTCGCTGCAATCATGAACAGTAATCAAAATTTCTGTTTACAACTGGATGGAAACAATACCAACACGAATTTCCAGCTACAGCGAAATGCGGGAACGTTCCAAGTTGTTGATCGGGATAGTGTGGAGGTAAATAATACAGGAGTGGTTAATTTCACACCAACGGCTGGAGACTTTGAGACAGTGACGGTTTGCCCTGGAGAGTAGGGTTAGCTAACAAGGTGGTAGGTTTTGGATGTTAGGTGGTAGGGTGAAAGGCGAAGTTTGAAGTTAGAATTTCCCGGAAGTCGTATTCTTTCCAAGTCTTGAGCTAGATTTTCGCCTAAAACCTACCACCTACACGCCTTAACCTTGACCGACTTAGGTTGGCATTGTCCACTGTTTCTGGTTTCACTATGTCTTCTGAGTTAATTTTGCGTCCTGCTGAACCGGGTGATGTACAAACTATCTTTGATTTAGTTGCAGCGCTGGCAGAGTATGAACAGCTATCTAGTGCTGTTGTTGGTAGTGTTGATGCTCTTTGTGAACACTTGTTTGGTTCTAAGCCTTATGTCGAGGTGGTTCTGGCAGAGTATGGAGAGAAAGCTGTCGGGTTTGCGCTGTTTCTCCAAAGTTATTCAACGGTTCTAACAAAGCCAGGAATTTATCTAGAAGACTTGTTTGTACTCCCGGAGTTTCGCCGTCTTGGTATTGGTAAGGCTATCTTCTCGTATCTCGCCCAGTTAGTCGTGTCTCGTGAGTGTGGGCGCCTGGAGTGGAGTGTGTTGGATTGGAATGAACCTGCGATCGCATTTTATCGACGTATGGGTGCTTCAATTCAAGATGATGGACGTATTTGCCGCATAACTGGGGACTCCCTTACCCAGCTAGCTACTCAAGTCTTATCGTTGAGGGTGCGTTTAGCTGTCCCAGAAGACGGGCCAATACTACTTCGCTTGCTTCAAGAAAAAGCTAATGACAAGACATTAGCTGAACATTCTAATGCTTTGCAGGAGCATCTGTTTGGTGAACAAACCTACATCGAAGCAGTTTTGGCTGAATCTGAAGGGCAAGCAGTAGGATTTGCGACATTTTTCCATAACTACTCTACATTTCTCACGAAGCCAGGGCTTTTTCTAGATGAGCTGTTTGTTTTGCCCAACTACCAGCCTCAAGATATTGGTACAGCAATTCTGATTTATCTTGCACAGTTAGCTGTTTCTCGCAGTTGTGGACGTGTTGAGTGGTTGGTTGAGTGGAATGAACCCACAATTTCTTTCTATGAAAGTTTGGGTGCTTCAATCTTGCCAGATTGGCGCGTTTGCCGAATAACTGACGAGGCTCTGAGGCAGCTAGCCACATCAGCTTCAACAGCAAACATCAGCTAGCCAATCGAAAAATAAACTATAGTTACTGATGTTGTTGCAGTTACTAATGAATTGTCAACAAGTGTATTTTTTCTTGCCGTAAGTCGTCTCTACGCTGAGAAAATAAGCATATCTACTCAAGCTTTCAAGCAAGACGTTTCAAGTTGAGAGGAAAGGGGTCATGGTTATTTGGGTAAATGAACAGATCGATCCGTCTGGACTTCTCTATTCTTGTATTGCCTGTTGCAATGAAGATCAGGCAAAAGACTGCCACGAGTCTTTCGAGCAAAATTTGACGGAGGAACAGAAATCAGCAGGTTGGGTTGCACGGATGAGAACTGTTGATTCCTGGGACGACGTGCCAGCCAATGCTTTGAAACTAGACTAGATATTAATGTGCAACCCAGATCAGAAGCGCTGTTCATAAGTTTTCAGCAGAGCGACTGCTGTATGGGTTCATTCCGTTTATGAATAGAGCTTTATCTATTACATTACGAGATAGAGAAATTTAGAGGCTGAAAACATGAAAAGCTGGTTGCAACCTCCGCGTTTACGCATTGGTGAGGAAAACGAAGCCGAACCCCGTCATGCGACTTGGCTAGAACTGTTTTACGATTTGGTGTTTGTGGTAGCCGTTTCTCAACTTGCCCATAATCTGAGTAAAGATGTCTCCATAACAGGATTTTTGGGCTTTGTGATGCTATTCGTACCCGTTTGGTGGGTATGGATTGGCAGCACGTTCTACGCCAACCGTTTTGATAGTGATACCATTGGTCGTCGGCTGCTAATGGGTATACAGATGCTTGCTGTTGCAGCACTAGCAATCAATGTGCATCATGGATTGGATTCTAGTTCTGTAGGCTTCGCCCTTTCCTACGCCGCAGCTAGAGGAGTACTGGTAATAGAGTACTTATGGGCAGGATGGCACATCCTCACAGCGCGTAAACTAACAAATTATTATGCAGGGGGGTTTGCGATCGCAGCAACTCTCTGGCTCATCTCAGCCTTTGTCCCAATTCCATTCCGATTCATCCTTTGGGGAATCGGGTTAGCCGTAGACTTTGCCACACCACTGACAGCACAACGGTTTCAACTCCAGCTACCCCTTCACTTGGAACACCTACCAGAGCGTTTTGGGCTGTTTACGATCATTGTCCTGGGTGAGGCAATAATCGCTGTTGTCAATGGTGTTGCTGAAGTGGAATGGGATGGAATGAGTGAACTTGCCGCTATTTTCGGCTTCGCTACTGCCTTTAGCTTGTGGTGGGTGTACTTCGAGAATGTTAGCGGTTCAGCATTGCGGACAGCGGGTGCATTGAGGAAATTCCAGATTTATCAAGTTTGGCTTTATGGGCATTTACCGCTAGTAATTGGACTGGCGGCGGCAGGAGTGGGTGTAGAACATGCGATCGCAACTGAATCAAATCTGGCGTTATCCAATCCTGATCGCTGGTTGCTTTGTGGTTCTGTCGCCCTATGTTATTTTGCTTTAGCAATTTTGCACCGCACCGGAGTGATATTTCATTGCAAAGCGAGAACTAGGCACCGATTAGGCGCAATGGCAGCGCTATTGGTAGTGGCGATCGCTGGTACTAATTTATTGCCTATTACTGTAACTGCGATCGTTGCGATCATTTGTGCTGTCCAAGTTGGACTTGACTTATATCAAGGTCGTCCTGCAACCGCTTAAGTCATGGAGGGGAAAAGTCCCTGATAGGGTAAGACTGTTGTTGAAGTGTATCAATTAACATACTGATCGCCACACAGTTTCTTGAGAGAGCGTTAGCCTGAAAATAGGGAGTAGCGAGTGCAACAGAGGTAAGGGCACAATGCTCTAATCTAGAGATATAGGGCGGTTTTCCCCACTTAAAAAGCCAGGGGATAATGTCGCTATACTTCCAATTGATACCTTTATTATTGTTTTAGTTTCATAGGGTCAGATATATGACATCGTATGCAACAGCTTCTGCCAGAGCCGAAATGAGTGAACTCCGGCGTTTAAAAACCTTATTACCGCCAGAATTGCAAAGCTGGGTCATGGTAGAAGGAACCACTGAAGTCAATCCCCCCTTGCTTCGCTCTGAAGAAATTGGTAGAGATGAGGTAGAGATTCAGATTGATCTGGTGAAATGGGAGCAACTTGCCCTTGATCAGCGTAATCTGCTGTTTTGGCACGAAGTCGCCCGGATTCAGAATGACACCATCCCGAAAGAGGGGTGGGAAATGGCAGCCTTAGCAATTGGTTTAGGGGGTGCTGTTGGTGAACTATGGGTTCAAGATGGCTTGCTGCTGCTGCTAGCGTTAGGACTGTGCGGTGTCTCAGGCTGGCGAATGTATCAGAAGAACAATGGAGAGAAAACCTTTAAGGAAGCCACGGAAGCTGACGAAAAAGCGATCGCTCTTGCTACACGCTTTGGTTATAGCCTACCCAACGCCTACAAAAGTCTTGGTAGTGCCTTAAAAACCATGATTGAATTAACGCCCAGCCGTCGTCAACGGCGCAAATATGAAGCACGACTCACCGCGCTGAAAAAGAGTGCATCTCAAGCGAAGGCAAGAGTCAAATCCAAACGTGAGGAACTAGCCTAGTCATCAACCTCAATCAAATTTGATAGCTGCAAAATTTCCGAGTCGCTCATCAAGTAAAATCTTCAAAAACCTAGCACTTTACCAATTCACAAGAGATACATTTGTAGGGGCGCACCGCTGTGCGCTCTTGCTACTTAAACCAGCAGATCAGTACAGTATTAGACACCACAAATACCCCCTCAAAACCACAACTCTATAAGTTCTTAATCTTCATCTTCAAAATAAAGAGAGTTGCACAAATGATTGACTCACTTGAACAGCTTGAGCCTTTAAGTGTTCAAAACTCTTGTTACGGTCTGCAATATACTGAGCAAGACACCGAGCAACGTATTCAGCTAACTTAACAGGTACAGCATTCCCAATCATTTGTTCAATATCAGTCTTAGAACCTGAAAAAATAAAGTTCTCTGGAAAAGTTTGTAAATAACTTCTCTCAAGAGTTGTTAAAGGACGTATAACTGATGATATTGGGGCTGAATCACCAGGGTGAGGTTTATATGTTTTAGGGATAGGTCGATTCACTCCTCTAATTGTTGGGCTAGGTTCATCAATGCTAAATACTCCACGTCTCTTGTAGCTTCTTGGATGTCTATAATAATGGTCAATATCTAAGGATGCGCCTATCTCTCTAAAATATTCTCGGATAGTCATTGGTTGAGTAGATAAATTAGCTTCTAAATAAGCATCTAGCTTGTTATCTTCTCCATTGAGTTCTCCTACCCAAAAGAACCTTTTTCTGCTTTGTGGTACACCACAAAAACTAGCATTAAGTATTTTTTCACTAAGACCATACTTTGCCTCTTTAAAAATTGCCTTGGCTTGCTGATACTTTGGGCTTTTCACAAATCTATCAACATTTTCCATGATGAAGAACTGAGGTTTAATAGCCGTTACAATTTCAGCAAAAGAGATTGTTAAATCTCCCCTACCCAAACTTTCATCTCTTTTTCCAGCACTAGAGAAATCTTGGCAAGGTGGCCCCCCGGCTATAATGTCTGGCTTAAATTCCTTAAAAAGCTCAAAATTCTTCTTAAGGCTAGCAAGGTCAACGACAAAAGCTTGATGAGCAAAATTACAGCGATAAACATCAATCGCTAATTCCCAGTTATCAAAACCAGCGATTACATCAAAGCCAGCATTTTGTATTCCCAGCGATAATCCACCGCATCCTGAGAAAAGATCTATTACTCTAAATTGACTCGGCTTTGTTTTCATACTTATTCTCTAGAGGAACACCTGTATCCCTACTCTCAGGTACACCGAAGAGGTGGGTTTAAGCTCACCCGATTGGGTCAGTCACTCAGGCGAGGGCACGTAGAAGCCATGAACCGTACATTAGGAATTGTCGAACACGATTCATGAGGCAATGACAATGCAAACTTCCGAGACTCAACCTGTTGCTAACGAACAACTCAACCCAACTGCTGATATTCAAGCCCCTGCCAACGATCAACTCAGCCCAGCCGCCACCGCTCAACTCAATAAGCCTGTACTACAGCTAGGCTCCAAAGGTCAGGAAGTCAATGAACTACAAAGACTCTTAACCACCTGGGCAAATTACACAGATTATTCAGGTGTAATTGATGGCATTTTCGACACAGACGTGAGAACTGCTGTAATTGCTTACCAGCATCAAATGTTCTTAGTAAAAGATGGCATTGTTGGAAATTTGACCTGGCAAGCACTGTATAAAGGTGCGCCCGTGAACATGCCAACCCTCAAGCAAGGCAGCAAGGGCAGTGCCGTAGTTACCCTTCAGAATGTCCTAAAGCTTACTGGCGACTACCGCAGTACAGTTGATGGAGACTTCGGTTCACGCACAAAAGCGGCTGTACAAGCGTTCCAAAAGCGTGTCGGTCTTGTTTTTGATGGGATTGTTAGCGATCGCACTTGGCACGCTCTGAGCAAAGTCCCTCACTAAACGGAAGTTGTCGCTAAAGCTCTTTTGCGAGTTGAGCTTTAGCTTGCTGCCAAAATTGGTCTAATTCTTCAATACTATACTCTGACAGGGGGCGATCTGCGATCGCCTCCATTTTCCCTAAGCGTTGAATCAGGCGACGATTTGTTCCCTGTAATGCCTCTGCTGGGTCAAGGTCATACCAACGCGCTAAGTTAATCAGGGTAAACAGTATATCTCCCAGTTCTGCCTGCTGATGCGCTTTGTCTTCCTGCTCAAGTGCTTGTTGGAATTCAGCTAATTCTTCGTGAAACTTCGCCCAAACGCCCTCAATATTCTCCCACTCAAAGCCAGCCGCTGCTGCTTTTTGAGAAATCTTCATTCCAGCGGTTAAAGGTGGCAATGTCCGGGCATAGCGGTCAAGTTTGCGACTCAGTAGCTGCGTCTGGGCTACTGTTTCTCCTTTTTCCGCTGCTTTGATTTGCTCCCAGTTTTGACGAACATCCTCAACGCCTTGGACTTCTACATCTCCAAATACATGAGGATGACGTCGAATCAGCTTTTGGGTAATTCCTTGAGCGACTTCTTTTAGTGTAAACTCACCTACTTCTGTCGCAATCTGAGCCTGGAGTACCACTTGCAAGAGTAAATCCCCTAGTTCTTCTGCGATCGCATCTTTATCACCACTCTGAATTGCATCCACAACTTCATACGCTTCTTCAATCACATAAGGAATCAGCGTTTGAGGGGTTTGCGCTAAATCCCAAGGACAGCCACCATTAGGCGATCGCAACTGGGCAACCACATCAATCAACTGTTGCAGTGCTTCTAAGATAGAAGATTCCAGCCTCAGCGGCGTTTGCTCCTGGGAAGTAGACATAAAGGAAAACTCAAAAACCACTTAACTATTCTTAATTTAAATCCCTTTAAAGGATTTAGCCGTGCCTGGACGCTATCTCAGCTCAACAATATTGTTCACTTGTTGCGTTTGGAAGCCGGGGGTTTACGACGGCTAGACTTAGGCTTTGGCTTCTTCTTGGAGCGTTTGTAGGTAGAACCCACCCAATCACTGACAACATGACTCATCGCCCCTAGTTCTAAGCCAACTAATAAAGCAATCCCCTCGGCTCGATAATCAATAAGCGATCGCCCAATCGATTTAGCCAACTCCTGCCAACGACTCGGCTCATCCCGGAAAAACTGGATAACAGCTAAGCTAAGTACCCCAAGCACAACTATCCAACTGACGAGGTACAGCACCCGCAGGGTTGTCCCAATCACCAACCCATGAGAAAAAACAGAGCGATGACGCAACATCTTTTGGTAAGGAATCCAAATCCATCGCAGCCAGCCCCAGCGCTTAAACGGTCGCGACTTTAAATCTAGGTCAGGACTCAACATCAGCCCACTAAAGAGAAACCCCCCAGAAATCATTAATGTCAGGTTGCCACTCCGTGTCAGCGCAACAGCCAAACCCGTAACTATTGGCAAACTCCACAGGGTTATGCGATCATGTGTTTGACCAGAGGGCATTTCTTTGTCTTCTCGTGCTAATCTAAATATGATACCGGGCGATTAGCTCAACGGTAGAGCGCCTGCCTTACAAGCAGGATGTTACTGGTTCGAATCCAGTATTGCCCATGTTGTTTGTTGTACAGTGACCAATTATTTGTCGTCTGTGACAGATTAGTGTCGCTGTTAACACTTTATTTGTCGCCTGCGACAACGCTGCTCGGATACGAGAAAAGCGTCAAGTTCGAGAGTACGGGCAAAGAACAGGCTATGCCTAGCTTGTCTGAACACGTCCATAAAAATTGTTAGTGTACAAAAGGCAACAGCAGCCAAGGATTTGTGCCATGACAATGACTGAACTAACCACTCAAGTAGAAAATTATCCTTTGGTGTTGCACCTGCAACCGATAATTAATTTGACAGATGACGAGTTTTTTGAGTTCTGTCAAATGAATCGCGACTTGCGAATTGAGCGCACGGCTACAGGAGAATTGCTAATTATGCCTCCTACTGGAACGGAAACAGGTGGACGCAACTTTAATTTAATTGGGCAGTTGTGGGCTTGGGTTAATCAAGATGGGACTGGCATTGGCTTTGACTCCAGTACTGGCTTTAAGCTTCCCAATGGTGCAAATCGTTCTCCTGATGCAGCTTGGGTGAAGCTAGAACGGTGGAACGCCCTAACTCCCGAACTACAGAAAAAATTTGCTCCTATCTGTCCTGAGTTTGTGGTAGAACTGCGCTCTGCTTCTGACAATTTGGCACCGATCAAAACCAAGATGCAGGAGTATATTGACAACGGTGCGCTTTTAGGATTTTTAATCGATCGCAAAAATCGGCAAGTTTACATCTATCGTGCTGGAGTAGCTGTGGAATGTTTGGATAATCCTGCTAACGTTAGCGGCGATTCAGTATTACCCGGATTTGTTCTGGATTTAGGCAAAATTTGGTAAAGCCCAGACTAAGTATCAGGCGAAGAATTGGATTGTTTGATCTAGCTATCTCCTGGGCTGTGTGTTGAAGAACTTAAAACTGACAATCTTTGCTGGAAGAGGGCATCAATGCGGGAAAATGCTTCTTCTGTATATCGCTGGGCTTCCTGAAGGATGCTTTCCCAACGGGCATTGAGAGCTTGCAGATTTGGGCAGAAGCGTATCAAGGTACTACAAGCTGCAATCCACTGTTCGAGTTTACGGTAACTGATGAAGTAACCACCGAGTCCCTGAATATTCACCCAGAGGACGTTATGCCATTTTTCCCAATTCAAGATATGCTCTTGCTTGATTTTCAGGTGTTTGGCGATTTGCCTGAGAGTGATCACGAAAGTTTTGGGGTTAATGCGATGACGTAGCGGTTGCATGAGTTTTAGGAGAGAAGAACCCCTCCCCAGGCTTCGTGAGCAACGGAGAGGGAGCTAGAGTTTTTTGTACTGCCCCTGGTATTAGGGGACTATGTAGAGCTTTTCGTGTAGCTAACTGAGCCGATTGGCCTGAATTAATTCAGCTTACGGGTTTGGTTTTCCTCTTGTTTCTCATTGGGAAGGTCAAAGATAATCTCAAAATCAGCGTTTGGGATGAACCGATGCGAAAGCCTTTTGTGGTCGTCGGCGTCTTGGCGGTTACGGAAACGGGCAACAATGATGGCTTGTGCGTTTGGCAAAAGACGAATTATTGCCCAAGGGCGATTTTCTTGAGAATAGCTTCGCTTAATGCTTGGATTGCCAAGTAGTTGTTTTACCATTGATAGAGTCTCCTTGTATTAGGGAGCCAGAAGCCAGTGGGAAGCGTGGTAACTTGGTCGCTGGCTTCTGACCTGAAAGTTGTGAACTAGTCAAGTTGTCTGTGTTGGAGAGGGTTGAGCTGTGATAGCCACCCTGAACTTGTGATGAGATATAGCGTACCATAATTACATGATTTCATGAAATCATTAATTCATGAATAAAAGGTAGTAATGATTACATATGCGACAATAGGCTCGAAGATGACTAAAGTATCAGTGGTAACTAAGCGCGACGACCCGAATTACTCTCAGGTAAGTGGCTATGTCCCGAAGGACTTGGCGCGTCGTTTCAGGATTGCCTGTACTTCTAAGGAAATCAGTCAAAGTGAAGCTTTGGAGGAAGCGTTAGAGCAATGGCTAGAAAAGGACAACCCCTCACTTACAAAGAAGGGCAAGGGGAAGGAATGAGGAGATCGCTCGTTATAAGTCTGAATTTTCCCGGATATAAAAAATTACATATTTCTGAAGAATTTATTCATAAAATGTAATTGCTTATATTTTTTTCTAATAATAAAATCTCCTGGCTTTAACTTTTTGGCTGTTGTTATTTTTCCATCTCTAAAAACTTCTAATTCTTGTTCGTCAACTTGCTCATTTATACATTGAATGTAATGGTCTAATGTAGCCGGATTTTTTTGCATAGTTGAAGTATGGATTTCATCTAGAGATATACCATCTGGGTGATTATAAATAATAGGCATTAAATCATCATTCAAGTTATTTATGCACTTAGCTTCATTCTCTTTTGTAATATTGATTACGCTCTGATTTTGCTCATAATAATCAGGAGTTCTAAAGCCAAGACCGTAAATTCCATACTCAAACTGATACACTAAGTCTATAGTGTTGTGTTCCCAAAGAGTATATTTTATCTCCCTTTGAGCTGGTGGATTACTTGCTAAATGAATTAGATAATATTTAGGCTGAGTTTGATTTTTTAAGAGTGCGAAGCTATATACACATGGAGCTTGACCTCTTTCTCTAAATAATCTGAGGGTTTCGTCTTTAATATATCTGTGTTTAGCCGAACTTCCTGATGAATATAAATTGACTAATTCATAATATCCCTCTACTTCTAGAACATTTTTGTATGCTTTTGTCTTATGTTTCTCACTCAAAAATCTTATGACATCCTCAATCATATAGGTATATAGTATTTCAGATTTACGAAGAGATATTATTCTTCTTATGGAATCCATAGATACATCAGACCATCCATTCGGATCTAAGAAGAAGAATGAAGAACCTCTTCGCTGCCTTACTTCATTAATACATTCGTCAACATAATCTTCAAATTCACCAACTATAAATTTACATTTGTCTGGAGCTTTTAAATAATGCCCTAAACCAGATTGTTCTAGCTGCATTTTTAGACAATTTATATGTCTTTTATTATTATCAATAAAAACAAATCTTGTATCGAGTTGATAATCTGGTTTTGCTTTTTTACGCCTAACAATATCTAATGCTTTATCAACTGTTTTAATTATTCTAATAGGCGATCCAGCCCATAAAGCATTATTGTCATCTGGATCGAGGTACATTCCGCCACCGCAAAAGCCATCTATGATAGTTATAGTTTTTCTTTTTCCAATATTATTCCCGCAAAGCGTTACAAGATATCTTTCAAGATACTTTTCCAAGATTCCGTGCTTTGCTTTAGTATGAGGTTCAATTTCTGGTAACTCACTTCCGTCAGCACTCCAGTAAAGTTTTTTATTATTCATAAGGTGATATCTCACAGGATTATTGTACCTAGAACCACTGTATTTACCTATAATGAATTCAACCTTAATCTGAAACTCAATTTCTATATTTTAGACTCATCATGATTTATACTATAAGATTGGAAAACTCTAGTTATCTATCAACTTTTTAATTCTTACTTCTTTCAATGTTTTATAAGTATTTCGCTATACATACTACATATCATTTGACTAAACGGCAGGTGTCACATGACTATTACTAAAGGAACTGAGCAGATTGTTAATCCCCTCCAAGAGAGCGCACTGAATAAAAAGGGACTCTGTGATTATGTGATTAACGTAGCATCAGGTTGTTTACATGGATGTACTTTTTGCTATGTACCGTCCACGCCAGCAATCAGAACCCGACAAGCACACCTACAAGACCAAGGGGTAAGCAATCCCCAAATGGATTGGGGAAAGTATTTGTTCGTTCGAGAGGGGATTCCTGAAAAACTCGATAAAATACTAAGCCGTAAAAGGACTTGGCATGAAACACCAGCAGGTAAAGGTGTTGTTCTTCTATGTTCTGGAACTGACCCTTATCAAAACAAGGAAACTGCGGCATTGACTCGCAAGACTGTTCAAGTTCTATTGAAACACAAAAAAAGGATTAGAATCCTGACTCGCGGCTTGTTATGGGTCAATGATCTTGATGTCCTTCGACATCCAAATGTTACGGTGGGTATGAGCTTACCATTCTTGGATGATGATCTCAGCCGTAAAATTGAACCTCAAGCGCCGCCACCTTCTGAACGCTATAAAGCTCTCTTAAAAGGATATAAGACAGAGTGTCGATTATACGTTGCAGCAGCTCCTACTCCTCCGAGCATGAAACTAGAGGGTTTCAAAAGGCATCTAGAGCAGTTAATGATGATTGAGCCAGAGGTCATCTTTTGGGAGCCAATCAATGCTCGTGGCACTAATGGGAAAAGGATGCTAGCAGCAGGCTTGGAGTTTGCTCGCTCAATCATGAGTAAAAGCTCATGGGGAGAATGCTTTAAGAGACAGTGGGACGAAATTGAATTAGCTGCGACAGAAATAGGCTGTATTGATCGGCTTCACATTTGGCCCGATCCTGAACTCCGAGAATATGTCGATGAAGCTAAGCTAAAGCAGTGGTTCTACAAACCCACTGTGGAAAAGTGGGAGAGTTTGACCCACGAAAAGACAAGGGCAAACTCTACTCAGGCTACTCGTAAAAACTTCAAGACAAATATACTACCTATTTCCTAATGATGAACTTATCGCTGAGTGTGAAAACGCGATCGCAGGTGGCGCACTCTCTAAATTAGCGTCAAGAAAACCTGGATAATTTCTGACTCCGTTGTTTCTGCTTGTAACTCAACGTGGCAATTGTATCCTTGAGCGTAAGACACTAACTTTTGTGTTTGAGGAACTATAGAACGAAACCAAATCACAAATCTGGCACAATCTTCTAAATAACCATCTAAACTGATTCCCTGCCCATCTCGGTGTAAGGCACCATCCTCTGTTCTATTCCCGATACCTTTACAACCCATTCGACTACATAATAATCATCTGGATTTGTCACCTTACAAACCCATAACTCCTGGTGCAGGGGGTTTGGGGGAAGCCCCCCCAATCTTGGTTTTCATTCAAAATTTAGCTTTCAAAACAGTAGTAGTAGAAAACTGGCAACCTCAAACTTGACTTTAATACCTAATAGAAACAAAGAAATTGCTACAGCAATTGAGTATCATCACAGTATCAGAGATTAAACAGCACGAACCCCAAAAAGAACTCGCGTGAGCATTCCCGAATCAGTCACCTTTGAAGAAGCGATCGCCTTTACCCAATCCTTGCTGAACCAAACAGCAACTGATAAATCCCAGCAAGCAATCGCTGAAACAATCACCCAACTTGTAAAAACCGAAAACGGGGCAAGAGGCTTCTTTGTCACCTACCTAACGTCTGAAAACACCTTAGCAGACAACCCCTCACCCGAAGTTGTCCAAGCCCTCAAGTCCTCCCCCACTATCGTTGCCGAACTGTTAGTAAAAAACCTAGCCATGTCAGCCGCGATGGCAATTAGTCATCGTCGTAAGGGTAACGAAGAAATGGCACAAGGGTCAGACCGAGTGCGATCGCGTACCACTCATCTCATCCAACAACTCGAACTGCCCCAAGTCCGTGAACTAGCACAAGCCTTACGGGAAAGTGCCCTCACCGGAGAAGGCAGCTACAAAACATTTCTCCAACGCTGGAACTACGATACCGAGCAACGACAGGTTATCTCTCAGGCGATCGATCAAGTAATTCCTGAAGCAACATCCCCTTCACCAATGACCACGCCACATGATTAAAATTCTTCACCTGTCTGATATCCACATGGGAAGTGGCTTTTCCCACGGACGAATTAACCCAGTCACAGGTTTAAATACACGATTAGAAGATTTTGTCAATACATTAGCTATCTGCATTGACAAAGCAATTTCAGAACCTGTCGATTTAGTCTTATTCGGGGGTGATGCCTTTCCCGATGCCACACCACCACCCTACGTTCAAGAAGCTTTTGCTGGGCAGTTTCGTCGGCTAGTTGATGCTGAAATCCCCACTGTCTTACTTGTAGGAAACCACGACCAACACTCACAAGGGCAGGGAGGGGCAAGCCTCTGCATTTACCGTACCTTGGGAGTACCTGGTTTTATCGTCGGCGACTCGATCAACACTCACCGCATCGAAACTCGCAACGGTGCCGTGCAGGTGATTACCCTTCCTTGGCTAACTCGCTCAACCTTGCTGACTCGCCCTGAAACGGAAGGTCTTGCGCTTACTGAAGTTAATGAATTACTTACCTCAAGACTTGACCCGGTATTAGAAGCAGAAATCCGCCGTCTTGACCCAGAGGTTCCTACAGTCCTCCTAGCACACTTGATGGCAGATCACGCTAACTTAGGAGCCGAACGTTTCTTGGCTGTTGGCAAGGGATTCACAATTCCTCTGTCAATGCTGACACGCTCCTGCTTTGATTATGTCGCGCTGGGTCATGTTCACCGACATCAGAATCTCAACAAGTCGAATAATCCGCCAGTCATTTACCCTGGCAGCATTGAGCGAGTAGATTTCAGTGAGGAAAAAGAAGACAAAGGCTATGTCCTCCTTGAACTAGAATGCGATCGCGCTCAGTGGGAATTTTGCCCCTTACCTGTCCGAGTCTTCCGCACAATAGAAGTGGATATCTCTAATGCCGCTGAACCACAAGAGGCTCTACTCAAAGCACTTGGGAAAAAAGAGATTAAGGATGCTGTAGTGCGGCTAATTTACAAGCTGCGTTCTGAGCAACTCGATTTAATCGACAACGGCGCTGTCCATCAAGCATTAAATGATGCCCACAGCTATACCATTCGTCCTGAATTAGTCAGTCAGCTAGCTCGTCCTCGCTTACCAGAACTCGGCGTGGGTAGCAGTATCGATCCAATGGAGGCATTAAAAACCTACCTGGACAATCGGCAAGACCTCAAAGACATCACCGCAGAGATGATGGAAGCCGCACAGCGTCTCCTTGCAAGGGAAAGCGATCGCCAATTAGACGTAGCGGATACCCAAGAGGCTGTCCAGGTAGGTGCGACTCAAGCCAGCCAACAGCTAGAGAATAATACACAAGCACAAGCCCAGCTGCGGCTACTTTAGTTTTTTTGGCAAAGGGTCTCTACGAAAGGAAGCAAGTCTGTTGTAGAGATTACGACACTACGAAGGAGACTCCTCAGGAGACGGAGACTCCTCAGGAGACGGAGACTCCTCAGGAGACTCCTCAGGAGACGGAGAAAGCTCAGGAGACGGAGAAGTAGTAGTATCAGCAGGTGTAGTGGTCGTATCAGCAGGTGTAGTGGTCGTATCTGTGGGCGTTTCCTGACCTCCCTGGCAAGCGGCTAGACCTGTCATTAAGCCCACTAGAAGTAGAACAACGACTTTTAGTTTCACTGTAAAAACCCTCACATTAATTTTTGTTTCCACTTTGCCTATCCTCATTGGGAAAGTGTACTTTTGGGTACCCCCCAAGGGAAGGACTTTTTCAGGTTTTTTCTACGACGAAAGTGAGATGTAACAATGTCCTAGTAGAATTAGCTGGGTTTCAGGTGACTAGAGTTACACCATTAGCTAAGTATTGAGTGATGCACCTCTAGTGACAGCCATATTGATCCAGTCCATCTCACTTGTGTAGAAAGACGCTATTACTTACCGATACAAGTAGTCTCTGTCAGGATTTTTTAGTAGGTATTTTTTTAGAACTGATTGCTAGTCATGAAGTAGACACACCTTACGAGTAGGTGTTCCATCCTGTTACAAGCATCAAGGCAGGGTTGAACTGTTGAAGGAGTGGCGCTCTGTAGTAGAAAAAATTATTTCTATAATCCTTCTTCAAGCTGGTGTGTTATGTCTACTTAACGAGTCTAGTACTTAAAAAGACCTGGCGAGAGATATATGGTAGCGCCAAATGACATATATATAGCTATACAGAAGGACTAAGTTTGATGGCTAAACTATTTGTTCCACGAAAACGGCTCAACAGAAAGTTCATCCTCTGGTTACTTAAAGAAGAGCGACACGAGAGCGAAGGACAACACCACCAGCATTCCTGGTGGCAAGTCATGTGCCTAACGGGTGTGGATTATTTCTCTACACTTGGCTATCAACCGGGTATAGCAGCATTGGCAGCAGGCGCTCTTTCTCCTGTTGCCACTCTCATTCTGGTTCTACTGACGCTGTTTGGAGCATTGCCGATCTACCGACGGGTTGCAGCTCAAAGTCCTCAGGGTGAAGGCTCCATCGCAATGCTCGAACACTTACTCCCCTGGTGGCAAGGCAAGCTATTCGTACTGTGCTTGCTCGGTTTTGTGGCAACCGACTTCATCATCACCATTACCCTATCGGCTGCTGATGCTACCGCTCATATCGTCGAAAATCCGCTCGTCCCAAATTTCCTTCACCATCAGGCGATCGCAATTACTCTAGTGCTGATTGCCTTATTAGGCACAGTTTTTTTGCGAGGTTTCCGAGAAGCGATCGGGATTGCCGTCTTTCTGGTTGGAGTCTATCTACTTTTAAACTTAGTTGTTATTATCGTTGGTTTGTATCAAATCTTTAATCAGCCATCTCTGATCACTGACTGGCAGACTACACTTTTCGCACAACACCAGAACCCCTTGCTGATGCTCGGCGTAGCCGCTCTGCTATTCCCAAAACTTGCCTTGGGATTGTCAGGTTTTGAAACTGGCGTGGCAGTTATGCCTCTCGTGCGGGGTAGCAGCAGCGATACCCAGGAACAGCCTGAGGGGCGCATTCATAATACGCATAAGCTGCTTACGACGGCGGCTTTGATTATGAGCTTCTATCTAATTACTAGCAGTTTAGTGACTACTCTACTGATTCCAGCCGCAGAATTTCAAAGTGGGGGTAAAGCAAGTGGACGTGCCCTCGCCTATCTAGCACATCAGTATCTAGGAAATGGCTTTGGCACAATTTACGATCTGAGTACCATCAGCATTCTCTGGTTTGCTGGCGCATCTGCCATGGCAGGACTCCTTAATATCGTTCCCCGCTACCTACCGCGCTATGGTATGGCACCGAATTGGGCACGGGCAACGCGACCTCTGGTGTTAGTTTATACAGCTATTGCCTTGGGTGTCACAATTATCTTCAAGGCGAATGTGGAAGCTCAAGGTGGGGCTTACGCTACAGGTGTGCTGGTGCTGATTACCTCAGCAGCGTTTGCCGTGACGCTATCAGCCCATCGCCAGAGGTCGAAGGGAGGAACGATCGCCTTTGCAATCATTACGCTGTTGTTTATATACACCACGATTGTCAATATTATCGAGAGGCCTGAAGGAATTAGAATCGCTGGGTTCTTCATCGCTGCCATCATCGTCACCTCGCTAGTTTCACGGGTATGGCGATCTACTGAACTGCGAGTAGAGCGGATCGAAATTGACGAGGCCGCTAGTGACTTTATTACTCAAGAGAGCCAAGGTAAGATACGACTGATCGCTCATCGAAGGAATACAGGCAGTGCGCGAGAGTATTTTTTAAAGGAAAAAGAGGTGCGTGAGGATCATTATCTGCCACCCACCGATTCAATTCTCTTTTTAGAGATTCGGGTATCCGATGCTTCGGAATTTGAGGGCATCATCCGAGTAAAAGGGGAGGAGGTCGATGGCTACCGTATTCTACGTGCCGAGAGTGCAGCCGTCCCTAACGCGATCGCTGCCATACTTCTCCATCTTCGAGACCAAACGGGTAAGATACCACACGCTTATTTTGGCTGGGCAGAGGGAAACCCAATCCAATACTTGCTGCGCTTTATCTTGTTTGGTGAGGGCGATATTGCTGTGGTTACCCGCGAAGTACTCCGTAAGGCAGAGAGGAACCCCGAACGCCGTCCTGCCATTCATGTTGGGGGTTAAGGGAAATAGACATGAAGTTATTGTTTGTTCTAGCCCCTTCCTAAAACTTAATTAGCTAGACTTTGGTGTATTTATGCAAAAGTTGAGAAGTCGCCTATAACAAGTCTCTAGAATCTCTTCCATGTCCAAACTTCTGCCAACCGTCTTGGTAGCAACGGCTCTCCTCCTCAGCATTACAGAACATAACTATCCAGCAACAGCAGGCACCTGTGTCGCGGCTACCAGTTGTGGACAACAGCCGATACAGTTTATACCAGGGCAACGTATTACGGTTGAGGTTGCGAACTTAACGGAGAGTGTTGTGCAGCTACAACAGGTATCTAGCACTGATCCACTACCGATTAGTCCAGGACAAGTCTATTCTTTCGTGCGAGGCGGTCGTACAGACCCTAATTTTTCAGTTGTGCTTTGGGATGCGATCGGATTGCCGATAAAAGTCGAACTCCTGAAACCACAAGCGAGAACTCTACGCATAGAAGTGCGTCCTGGTGGTCGTCCTCCGGGTGATCGCTCAATTTATCTTGGAGATGACGGTCGTGTAGCGGTGTTCTAGAGCCTTTGTTAAGTATTTACCGATAACCTAAAACTAAAAGCGATCGCATAGTGCTACTATTCCCTGGGAAGACTACCAGGTTTAATTCCTAGAAATTATTTAAGCGATCGCACTTTTATTAAATTCAAGAGCAGGAGGTACCATAGCCCATGCCAATACCAGGAAAGATGGAGCTAACCATAAAAATTAACGAGTTTCCCGCAGATGTGGCAACAGTAGAAAATGGTTGGAAACAGTTTGAGCTAGATTGTGACGGTCAACAGGTCAGTGTTAAGGTGAAGCCGAAAGTCTTCAAGAAACTCGAAGAGGCACAGGCGAACTATCCCATGTGGGTCGCTGCAATTGCTGGCAAGATGGGCGAACCTACAGACGGAGGGTTTGTCCTTGATCAGCCAAATATTCAGGTATTTGAGCGGAAGCCAAAAGAGCCAAAACCGCCACAGCCTGAGGAAGGCTCATAGTGATAGAAAGCGATCGCTTATGGCATGGCTCATGTTCTTAGCTGCGATCGCTTCTTCCCTTTTATTGCTTAGGATGACTTTTAGAGTGAGCGATCGCCTTCAATGTCATCTCTTTGAAAGCGTCGTCTGTGATAGTTTTAGTTACCTCAAGGGCTTTGTCGTACTGACCTTTGGCAACCTAATTTAGGGAGTTATAAGCCAACGCCGCATCTTTCCCTAATACGATGGGTTCTCTGCCACCGACTGGTCTTGTGCTGGGGTCACATTCTAGCCTTGCTAAGGAAAGAAGGCACGGCAATGACAAAAAGAATAGCGAAAACATACTGGAAAAACGTCATAGTAATAGTGTTCGCACGCTCTTTGGGACTAATTTCTTGACTGCCTGTACCAATTGTTTCTAGAGGCGCACTAGGAGAACCACCAGCTTGCAAAACATCAAGTGCTTCGAGTGCAAGAGAAGCTGAACTAAATCGCTGGTCTAAATCGGGTTCTGTAAGGGACTCAATCCAGCGAATAAAACTAAGATTGACACTTATGCGATCGCGAAATTGAATCCGTAAATTACTCTGGGGCAAATCTGCTGGTGCGGTGCCAGTTAATAAATGAATCAGAGTCGCTCCTAATGCGTACAAGTCACTCGCTGGAACTGCCTTGCCATAAAATTGCTCTAGGGGCGCATAGCCAGCCGTACCAACTACCGTAAATGTTGCTCCCTCAACCGCAGTTGGGTCTTGTACTGCACCAAAATCGACTAGATAAACTTGCTCATCCGTTCCCCAAATTAGATTGCTGGGTTTGATATCTCGGTGTAGCACGGGTGGATTTAACCCATGCAGATAGATCAGAATGTCCAGCACTTGGGTAGCAATTGAGCGTACCTGTGCTTCTGTGAAGCGATGTCCCTCATCCAGCAGTTGTTGGAGGGAGTGACCGGGAATATAATTCTGTACCAAACCGAACCAGCATAAACCTTCACCTGCGTGCCGATCTAGGGAAAAATAATCGCGATACTTGGGAATTCGGGGATGGTTGAGATTCTTTAGAACTTGAGCCTCTCGTTCAAACAGCTTGAACTCATCCCACTGCATCTGGGGACTAACGCTCTATTGTCACTCCAGGAAAATAAAAATAGCAGCCAACGGATGAAACCCCTACTCAATGGACAATCTAGCGATCGCAAACTGATAGAAACTCATGTCTTAAGTCCCTATGCCGCAGCTCCCTCTGTGTAAGGCTTTCAGCGTTTGCTCTGGCGAGAGTGACAAAAGAGCGCTAAAAGCAAGCAGCTTGACGATTACTGGATGAGGTGTTTGCGATCGCTCTTGTGCAAGCCAAGTTTGACGACCCGCATTTTGCCCTAAGCTTTGTTGGAGAGAATAGACCTCTTGCAAAAGTCGAATTTTGATACGCAAAACCAGTACTTTCAGCCGTTATTTTGACATTTATGCAAGAGGTCTAATAACGCTCTTGTAAGACTTGTTTAGCTTGCAGCATTTTAATGCTAATTCCTTAATAGGTTGGATAGCTCAATCTCTACTACGTGAAACTCTGAACTCTGTCCTTCGATAGTGTGTACCTCACCAACGCACATCTAAGCTGGAACCTGTTAGTTCAATGTTTGTAGGCAACACTTATGAGTTCTCAGACACAAAACTCCTCTGTTAATCCAGAAGATGATAAAGAGCAGAGCGATCGCGAGTCTCCTCCTAAAGACACCGTGGATGTAGAGGATTTAGTCATGAAAGGTCGCTCCAGCCTAGATCCAACAGAAATTGCACTAACCCAGCCTTAGCTCCTGAAACGGTTACTCTCAATGAGCCTGCTGAGATCAAGGAGGGATTTAGGTTTGATAGAGATAGAGAGTGATACGTTTTCCGCGTGATTTTGGATCGGAAGCATTTCAACGCAAGCAAAATTATCATTTGTAGTGTCAGCGGCACGAGCGGTAGGCTGTGTTAGGCAGGTTTCTGGTTCGCTTTATCAAGATGGGGATCAAGAGCGATGTGAGCTACCCCTTGCACCGAAATTGATTTGTTTGTCAAAGTGAAAGTTGAAATCCCCTGCATAGGAGATTGCAGGAATTACCGTTTCAACCACAAGTTTTTATGACTGACCCTATCGGTGCCTTTAGCTCAAATAAAACTGATCTTCCTCTACCAGAAGCCTGGAATTATGAAGCGACAGTCGCTCAAGTTGAAACTATCATTGAGCAGATAGAAGCTGGTGAACTAGAACTTGCTGAAGTTTTTGAGCAATTTGCTGCTGCTGTGAAGTACCTACGCCAATGCGAGACTTTTCTGCAAGAGCGACAGCAGCAAATGGATTTGTTGATTGAAACACTGACAGAAGAGGCAGACTTCTAAGCCCTTGTGCTTCTATATTAAAGACCCATCAATTGCATGTGATGGAAGAAATTACTTCAACTAGCGAGTTCAATCCCAACATGCTTTGTAAAGGCGAACCAATTTTGACTAAAGCCATTTAAGGCAATGTCTTTGAGGCTGAACTGTACATGACTATTATTAATAGGAAAACTAACAACATTACTTGTACTTGGCAAGTTGGTTGAAAGAATAAGTTCAGTGCCTGCTGGTACAGCTTGAACTAAGTTTGGTTGGAGACTTTCCTTAGCGACTGGCTCACGTTTGATGAATGTATCTGTATTAAAGACAATTTTTAAGAACCCCTGCTGATTACCAATGACTTGCCGATCAGCAGGGATATTTACTACATTTTTTGGTGATTGTGTTGAGAGGCGTTGGTCAATAGTCTTTACGGCGACCAGGGGCTGCTTAATAATATCGACATCTTGCGTAAATATTTCACCATTAGGTGTCGTTTGCAGTACAGACCCAGTAAAAGCAAACCAACTACCAGTAAAGTTCTGGAAGTCAAGGCTTGTAAAACTGATTTTGACGTGATTACTGCTTGGAGATGCAAAGGATTGAAGAACGAGTAGAGAGCCTCTGGGAATCTTTTGAATCTGAGAGGCAGGTAAGTCTGAGGATTGAGCGAGTTTTTGCTTGATAATGGTGTCTTTTTTGAAGAGGGCGCGGGCTAAAACCATCGTTGAGCTTTCCCTGAAAACTAGATGAATCTCACCAATTTAGCCTTGATTCAGCCAACACTGCCACGTTTACGGGCTTCTTTATAGGATGTTCCAACATTTCTTAAACCAGCACGAATCATTTGTTGTTCTAAGAGAGCGAAAAAGCGAACGCGATCGCCTCCTCGAACAACAGCTTGATTATGAGCTTCGGCAAGGGCAACTGGATAGCCATAACCTTTGTGAACCTGTGCCAAGGTTAAGCTGAGGGCTTGAGCGAGTAAGGACGAGTTCTGTGCCACCCATTCCGGTATTTCTATTCGCGCAATTTCTGTCCCAACATTGACATAGCAGAAGTAGATACGGTGTCCTTCGTACAAGTCCAGAATCCGTGCAGAACTGCGATACAGAGGGCTTCGTTGTCCGGGTTCTAATAAACTTCCCCAAAGTGCGGCATCTCGTAAGGGGTCAATGACTTGGCAGGGTAGCTTGTCGATGAAATTGGCGCAATGGGTCATGCAATCTGGGGTTTCGTGCGGGCAAGCTTGTAGCCGCAGGAAGTTCAGGGCTTCAGCACTACGCGCTGCACTTATGTAGCCGAGTAGGGGAACGTTCACAGAGCGGAGTTGTTCCCAGGCTTCCAGAATCGGAGGCAAAATGCGATCGCGTGCGTCTCCTGGCAGTCCCTCTAGAAACCAGTAGATTAGCGAACCATCCACCATCGCTAGATTGGGTATATCAAAGTGAGGGCCTGGTGGTTTCACCCAACGGCAAGCCATTTCTGCCAACATCGTTACCTCGGAAACCGTGCGTCGATGCCCCATCCATTCCTCGGTGCGAATGCCCCACTGCCGAGAGACATACAAGTCTTCTGGTCGGTAAAATACCTCAGGTAAACTATCCAACAATGGGTACAAACTCTGCCCATAGTGCAACATCACCCGTCCCACATTGATGAGATAGCAGTAGGCGATTTCGTGGTGAGACGGCGCAATCTGAGAACCATCGGTGGCAAAGACAGTCTGGCTTTCTGGAGGTGAATCGAGGTCAACACGAGTATCCAGAGGTTCAACAGGTATTGCCGCAGTAAACGTCATGCGATCGCGCCATTTCTGTTGACGCTGCACCAATTCCTCCTGTCGGGCAAGAGTTTGTAACAGCAATTGCTGCCCTAGTTCCAAACGTTGACGCGAGGCAGCCGCTTCTACTCTCAGGTGCTGACTGATACCCGGAATTTGACTTGCAAGTTTTGTTAAATCCAGCATTTAATTAGTTCCTTGTCAGTTGCCCGCTTTCAGACGAATGACGACTGACTATCAATTCTCTTAAAACCAAGCCGAAAAATCTTGAGCAAACTGTGAAAGAGATAACAGTTGAATTCTATTGTCATCACGTACAGAATCTCGATGCTCTGCGGTGTTGTAGCCCCAATCTGCTAAGTATAGTTTTATTGCGTTGAGATCAGGCTGTTGTTGGACTGATTGTAAGGTTTTCAGGCGGTCTTCGACAAACCAAAGTGTCGCCGCTTCCCCTGTAGATGCCTGTAATAGTTGTCGCAGCGTTTGGTGTTTCGGACGCTTGAACTCTTTGCCTATAATCTGCTCCTGTGACAGTTGGATGCCTTGTTGCTGCAATAGCTGTTTAACAAAGCGTCCTTCTTTCGTTGTAACAATAAATAGTTGGGTTGGAGCCTCTAAGCCTGATGTTGATGCAGAAGGCAACATCCTATGCAGTCTATCTATCACACCCGGATAGAATTGGTGCAGCCCTAACCAACTGTTTAAATCAGTTGTAATCCAGTCATCCCGAACAGCATCTAATTTTTTGCCTGTATCCGCCGCATCTAAGTTCTCGGATTCAATGAGTTCCTGGGCAACTGTTGACCAATCCTGTACTATCTTTTCTTCGGGAATTCCCAGAACAATTGCGCGAAGCAGTAGCGGCATTTCCCAGCCTATTTCTACCACAGGTCGTAAGCGGTAGAAAGTAGAAGCTAAGTCATCCGGTGGTGTCTCGCTTTCAGGTGTCCAAATTTGACAGTAAGTACGCCAAGAAGTCTGAAAATACTCCAGTAGTCCATCGCAGACAACACCGTCAAAATCAAGCGCAAGAATGGTTGGGGAGTCAGCAGGCATCGTTTAAGTCGCTGGGAACTCAAGGTTTGTTGTTGTCAAAATATCATTTCTAACTGCTTCCAGTGACAAAAACATTTTGTTGGTAGAAGGAGACTGGGAAAGGCACTATTTTTTGTCCTTCACCTTACCCTTTTCCTTCTCCAAAACTCGCCGCTCACCCTACTACCTAACACCTACAACCTGCCAGCTTGACAGGGGTAGTTACTGAGAGCTTTTAACATTGTCTGAAATCCACTGTAAATAAGGCTCGGAACCGGCCAAGATTGGCAAGGCAATGATTTCTGGTACTTCGTAAGAGTGTACAGAGCGAATCTTCTTTTCTAACTCGGAAAACCGGGCTAAGTCTGTTTTGATTACCAGTTGCCACTCTTGCTCTGAGTGAATCTTGTTTTGCCAGGTGTAGATAGAATGTACTGGCATAAGGCTGACACAAGCAGCCAAGTGAGCTTCAACTAAGGCTTGCGCGATCGCTTTTCCTTCTTCTTGTGAAGAGGCAGTCACCAACACCACGCCATAGCCATTTGTAGCAGAATCTTTATCCATAAAGTCTTTGCGCTCAGCTATCTCGTTGAAAAAGCGATCACCTAATTTGCTAGAAGTCATAAGCCTTCTTGAGAGATACCACAATTGCTTAGACGTTCCTTTCCCTAAGATTTACATTGCCTTGGAGTAAATGAAACGAGCCGTTGATTCTGGCAAAATTGTGCCACTTAGCTGAATTTCCTCCAGATCAACTCCATTTAGCTTTGCCTCAGTCAAATCCGCACCACTCAAATTTGCCCTTCGCAAAATAGTCCAGGTTAGATTGGCTTGCTCTAAAGACGCATTTGTCAAGTTTGCTGCCGTCAAATCCGCTCCTTTGAGATTGACTCGGTTTAGCTGCGCTTGGCTCAAGTCTGCCGCTGCCAAGTTAGCTCCTTCTAAGTTAGCGCCGCTTAATTTTGCTTCTTTGAGGGCAACTCCCTCTAAATCAACACCACCTAAATCTACTCCCTTTAAAAAGGCGCGGCTTAAGTTAACACCGCTTAAAGAAGCACCATACAGCTTTGCGCCAATCAGTCTTGCTTCAGATAAGTTGGCCCAGTTGAAGTTAACACCACTCAGATTTGCCTCTCGCAGATTGCTTCTTTGTAGCTGCGCTCCGCAGAGGTTTGCTCCCCACAGATTAGCGCGTCTAAGGTTAGCCCCATTAAGATTTGCGCCGCTGAGCTTTGCTCCTGGTAGTTTCGACTTCACCAAAAAAGCGCCACTGAAATTCGCTTTCGTTAGCTCAGCTTCTACCAGTTTGGCATCACTCATTTTGACAAAGCTCAGATTTGCCCAGTTCATTTGAGCGCCACTAAAGTCTGACTTAATCAGAAACGCTCGGCTGAGATTAGCGCCCCTCAAGTTAGCACCTGTAAGATTAACCCCGATCAGGGTAGCCCCTGTCAAATCTGCCCCATTTAGGTCAACACCAGTAAAATCGCGATTTCCTTGTTCATAAAGCCTGAGAAGATGTCTTACTTCCATCCTGTAAGCGCTCCAATGATTAGTTGTTTGTCTGAACTATTTCAACGGCTTTAATTAATTTGGTAACTTTAATTAATTCATCGGCATTTAGTAATTACAAACTTTTTATAAGTAAAGTTAAGTTTGAAAAAATTTGCTTTCACTTTTACTTACTACTTAAGAATTTTACTGTGACGAACTTTCACTTACATCAAGCTAGCTCGATTTCATCATAAAAATTCAGTAAATATTTTATTAACTTAAATTACAAATATTGTTTAATATTTAGAACAACAAAATTAAAGGCAATATATAGCAATCAGCGGTCAGCTTTGGTCACATCTGCCGGAGGCGGAGCAACTCCGGCTCCGTAGCTAAAGAACGCTCTTCTCCCGTTAATGTCCTAACATCCGTGCTACTGCTATATCTTGTCTTACAGCCCGTTGCGCTCTCTCCCTATCCCTAACCTCTAGTCATCAGTCAAACCTGAGGCAGCTACCCCTAAAGACAGCGCCTCAAAAAAATTGCAGCTAGTTGCAAGCGATCGCTACTAGCCGCTAAATTATTAATTGAGTTTAATTAACTTTATGGCTGAGCGGGTAATAGGGAATACACCTGACCATCAATTAACAGTCGAGTAATTCCTTTAGCTTGCAGGTGTGAACAAGTCTTCTGAAGCATTCGACCATCAGGGACTTTAATCACTCGTTGAGAACGATTAGAAAAACGCCTCGCTACTCTGTGGTTGTCAAATACTGGCAGAGTTTTCTCATGAACTTCCTCAATAGGAATTTGTCCTAAGTCACTAAATTCCTTGAGAGGTCGAGCTATTAACTCTGCTGCTCTGTCTACAACTAAGTAACAGGTTCTTGGCAAAGAGGCTTCAGAAAGAGGTAAAACTTGAACATTAATACCCCTATTCCGGAGAGTAATTGGCTTCTGAATCTCCGCCTCAATTCCCTCGTCTTCCCAGTCATCCTCTAAGCCATCCTCTAAATCATCCTCTAAATCATCGTTGTCATCGTCGTCATCATCGTCATCGTCAGCCAAATCCATCAAGTCTTCATCCAGCAACTCTTCTAAGTGGCTGGTTTCAGCTCGATCAAGTTCACCAAGTGGCTCATCAAGTTCCTCAACACCGCTTTCCTCTACTGAGGTAGGTACCTCTAGGGGTAACTGAGTTTGTACCGCCTGTTCCTGAGGAACTGGTGGGAGAACAACTGAAGAGCGTTTTCGCCGCCGACGTTGATCACTAGACGTTTGAGCAGATGGTTCAGAATCTGTTTCAGGTTCTAGAGTTGGCTCAGGTTCTTGAAAATCGAGCGGTAACTCAGCCTCAGACTCTTGGGGCAACTCAGTGGATTGAACAAGAGAAGAGGAAGCACCACCCGGAGTGCGGTTTGAGCGCTTTTGCTGAATCAGCACCTCATATTCGGACTCCACCAAGGTGCTTTTGAGAATGCGGCTAATTGTTGAGTTACTGACACCATAACGAACTGCCAGAGTTGATGTTGTCTCCTCTGGTCGCCGATATAAGTTCAAGATATCGCTTTTGTCAGTCTGTGTTAGTTTTCTAGGACTCATGGCTTACCTTAAGTCCGTTTACGCCCACCACGGCGGGAACGGCTTGACACGTCATATTCCAAGGCAGCGCCGATCGCAACCAGTACACCACTGAAAACATAAAAGACATCCAGTAGACCTCCGCTTTCGTATTCTACAGCGCGAGCCTCAACATACTTAAATCCCATATCCGCGATGTAGAGAGCAAATGTTGCTGCTGCAATCATTCGCCAGGACTGGGCAAAGCGTCCCCCCCAAAATGCCAATAAGAGAGTTGAAGCAATAATCAAGAGAAAGACATCAGCAACAATATAGAAGAAGTTAACGGGTCTAGAGAGTGGGCTAAGCGTATCTTCAACTGCGATCGCCCAACTCGGTGCTTGAGTTTCTTCACTTTCCTCAGCGATAGCTGGGCTGGCTTCCCCTGATGCCGTTGGAGTAGAGGCTTGAGGTGAAGTCGTACCCGTTACAGTCTCCTGTGTAGCGCCAGGTGGAATATTAGCATTAGCGTTGTCTGGCGTCGTCGGTGTTGCTAGTAAAATCCAGACGGCAAAAGCAATTCCGGCTGCTGCGATCGCGGCTACAGTTGCCCATTGCCACATTTCTAAATTTAAGCGCCTAGGAAGAACGGCTAGAACCATGCCCCAACCCAGGAACACATAGGACACTAAGTAAAATAAGTCAGCAGGTGACACGTCGGGGTCAAGACCCAAAACTACCTCCCACCAGCCAAATAGTAAGCCAGCGATCAAGTAGCAAAGCATTCCTAGACCAATTCCGAGCCAGACATTACGTCCACTGGCGATGTTGGGGCTACGCCAATTTCTATAGCAGAGCAAAGTTGCTGCCAGAAAAGGTAAAATCTCCAAAACGTAGGTACCAATCAAGTACCAAAATGGGCTTTCCTGCCCTGGAGCAGTAATACTAAACAGCAGGAAAAATAATAACGATAGTACTGACCAAGCAACCCCCACATAGACAACATTCTGACCAGATAGAGGGGATTGAGGACTAGATGCCTTGTCTACAGAGCTACTCATAAGACTTAAGAGAGATTACTAATAACGGAAATCACAAAAAGCCGATGTTGTTATAGAGAGTTCGGTTTGGCAGACCTGTATAAGTTTTTTGATAGCCAGCCACGGCATATTTGTTTAATCCTATCTCTAGCTTATCGCCATAGTTTACCAAGAGGCGATTGATTCAGCCACTCCATAAACTGAGTTTGTTCGGCAACTGGCATATCTTGCAATATATCTCTTACACCCTCCGCAAAGTTGGCATTTCCAAAATATTCTTTACCTAAGCGGTAGAGTTCCTGCAACAAAGTAATGAGATGGTGTTCTTCCCAAGGAGGAACTTGTAGACTCGTGAGGGGATCTACCGTTAGCAACTGCTTCACGGCTTCCGGCGTTTCAGCCTGGGGAAAGTGCCACTGCTTAAAAATACCAGCGATTTCTTTTTGGAACAATCCGGCTTGCCGACCTCCCAGAAGGTCTTCAACATCAATGTAAACCGTTTGTAAAAGTAAGAGACAGGCTTGAGTGTACGGTATGACTCTCGTATCCAGCCCAGCCTCTGTACCGAGTTGCTCTAAGCGAACTTTTCCCCAAACGCTGTAACGATCAGGTTCTTCGAGCAGTACACAGACTTTACCGCGATGATCGGTAAGATCCCGCCAGAAGGCTTTGGCTTCTTCGCCTTGCTTGGCACCATACACACTGATCAAGCGAAAGGTTTGCGCCTGATAGGTGAGAATCGGGATTTGCTGTTCTCGCTTTGGGTGCTGAATGCTAGAGATTTCAACATCCTTTCTTTTGAGAATAAACATGACACTGGCAGGCTGAGTACTTAGGGGTCGAATAAGGTGCTGCGGGAAAGCGCTGTCATAACCCAAGTAACCATTTATCTATCCAGAATCCTTGTGCCAGGGTCTCGACTGAACGGCGCTGAGCAGTTTTCGCCTGGGCGTTGGGGCTTATTGCCTTGAGTCGTACCACTACCGATACAAGCACCTGATGACTTTGGTTTATAGTGTACCTTGAGCGTCAAGCGGATTGAGTTTCTGTGCCCTCTAGAGGGTCTAAAATCATGGCTTGCCTGGAGATAGCGTTGGGTTCATACAATGCTTGATAGGTGAGTAGATATAAATACACGTAACTGATATGGGCTGTCAATCGTCCGTTAGGGATTGTCCGCTGCAACTAACCCTTGACGCGCTTAATCTACGCTTAGTTATACCAACCTACTTCCTAGATTGCTCATTTTTTAAGAAAGCATTGAACTTGAGCAACACTGTTCAACAGGATATTCTTCCTGAATCCAAGAAGGTGTAAGTCTGCCACTTAGAGAGATTATCGGGTATTCTATGTTTTGTAGGATAAATTTATGCTCTCGTAGCTCAGGGGATAGAGCAAGGGATTTCTAATCCCTTGGTCGTAGGTTCGAATCCTACCGAGGGCGCTATTCCTTCAAAAGTATTTTGTTCACCCCCAAGCTTGCACCTGATCAGCTGCCGACTGAAGGTTGAGAGCTACTCAAAGATGGACAGATAGTAAGGATAGGGAGAATGTATCACGTCTCACTCTCCCTACTGTCTTAGCGATTTTTTCGATGATGTAAGAAAGAACCACACTCCAAGGGTGATGAGCGTTAGTTCATCGCGTTTCTAAATGTGGATTCCACACTCGGTTTTGCCAGTACCCCGCCAACGACCAGCACGTTCATCTTCGCCTTCTGCTACTGGGGTTGTGATAGGTTCATCACCAATGCTGGGATAACCTTGGTCATGTAGAGGATTGTAAATGACACCATGTTCATTCACGTATGCCCAGCTTTCCTTGCGTGTCCAACTAGCGATGGGGTTAAGCTTCAAGCGTCCTTCGCCATCAATTTCAAACACTGGCATATTTGCGCGAGTTACAGCTTGGTCACGACGGCGACCAGTAATCCAGGCAACTGTGTTTAGTTCTGCTAGACCCCGTTGTAGTGGTTCAATCTTTGTTAGGTGATGGAATTGTTGAATATCCTTATCCCAAAGGGCATCCCCATATTTTTCTGCAAAAGCTTCACGGGAATTAATATCTGGAATTTTATAGGTTTTTAGATCTAGGTTGTAGATCGTTGTAGCTTTGGCAACTAGTTCCAGGGTCTGAGGAAAATGGTATAACGTATCGAGAAATATTACCGGAACGGGCGTTGCTGGTTTGAGGTCGCGGTAGAGAATATCTGTAATGACTATGTCATCAACGTTGAAAGCACTAGTCTGCACCAGACCAGTTGGGATATTCTCAACACACCATGCCAGAATCTCTCTGGGATGGGCAGTGTCAAATCGTTGATTCAGTTCATCCAGGTCAAAGCTGGGAAGTTGAACCGGAGCCTGGGTTAATTGGGTCATAATGTTTTTTGCGTCTGGTGTTAGTGAAAATGTTTAACACTGTTAATTTTACCTTGCAAAACTACACAAACCGACTGGAGAACCGGACATTCTTCGCTCAAGGAAAAGTACCTTTACGGCAAATTAAGGAATGGGGAGTAGGAGAAGAGAAAATTTCTCGGTTTCGTAAAGGGATTGAAGCGCATGGGTGTTTAGTCTGAAGTCGGTGATTATGCAAAGCTCAAAACGAATGCAATTAATTCTCTACAGTAAGCCGGGTTGCCATCTCTGCGAGGGATTGCAAGAAAAGCTAGAACAGATTCAAGGCTTGAACCATGAATTAGAGGTACGAGATATTACAACACGCGAGGATTGGTTCCAAGCTTATCAATATGAGGTGCCAGTACTATATCGAGTTAGTGCAGATAGAGAAGAACCGCTACCTCGCTTTTCTCCCCGTGCGACAGTACAGCAGTTGGCGCAAATGCTACAGAAGTATTTACCAGAAGATAAGCCAAAATAGGCGCAGAAGTGGGGGACTAGGGATGGGGGAAGATTCCGGCAGTAGAGTCCGATAGGCTACCGACTATCTTTACCAATGTCTAATCAGAAATCTCCAATCCCTCGTCCCTAGCCCCCAGTCCCTTTCTTAGTGAGGAGCAAGAATTGAGATGAAATTACGTGAGTTATTAGCAACGATTCCCAGCATTGGGCAAATATCTGATCATCCAGCGCTGGATGCTGAGGTAAAGGGGATTTGTACGAATTCCCATGCCTGTAAACCTGGAGATTTATTTATCGGGATGCCGGGAACACGGGTAGATGGTGGGGAATTTTGGGAAAGTGCGATCGCATCGGGTGCTGTCGCTGCCCTAATCTCTCCCCAAGCAGCGGCAAAACAGTCTCCCCTTGCCAAGAGTGAAGCTGGAGATAGCGCTTATGTCATCACAGCAGAGGACATGACAACCGCCTGTGCTGAAGCCGCTACTGGCTTCTACGGTTATCCAGCACAGCAACTGAAGCTAGTTGGGATCACGGGTACCAATGGGAAAACGACAACCACTCATCTCATTGAATTCCTACTAGCTCATGCCCAGTTACCGACGGCGCTTTTTGGTACACTGTATGCGCGTTGGCCAGGGTTTGAGAAAATAGCAGCACACACCACACCCTTCGCGGTGGAACTGCAACAACAACTGAAATTAGCAGTCTCTGCTGGATGCCAGTTTGGTGTGATGGAAGTCAGTTCCCATGCACTGGCACAAGGTCGGGTACTCGGCTGTCCGTTTGAGGTTGCCGTGTTTACGAATCTCACTCAAGACCACTTGGACTACCACCGCGATATGGATGATTATTTCGCGGCAAAAGCACTGTTGTTTAACTCGGATTATCTTAAAGGTCGGGCGGTGATTAATGCCGATGACCCTTACGGACGGCAGTTAATTGGACAGCTTCATCCCGATCAGGTTTGGAGTTACAGTGTCGAAAAGACTTCGGCTGACTTGTGGACAAGTGACCTGAATTATGAGCCAACTGGCGTGAGTGGCATCTTGCATACACCCGCAGGTGAGGTTCCCTTCCGTTCACCGCTGGTAGGTCAATACAATTTGTCCAACTTATTGGCGGCTGTTGGAACTGTTTTACATCTAGGTTTGAAATTAGAGTCAGTTGTGGAAGCCTTACCACTGTTCCCCGGTGTTCCTGGACGGATGGAACGGGTGCAAGTGCAGCCAACCCAGGAGGTGAGTGTAATTGTTGATTATGCTCACACGCCGGATAGTTTGGAGAACTTGCTCAAAGCGGCACGACCATTTATTCAGGGCAAGATGATTTGTGTGTTTGGTTGTGGAGGCGATCGCGATCGCACGAAGCGTCCCAAAATGGGTAAAATTGCCGCCGAACTCGCGGATGTTGCCGTTGTCACCTCGGATAATCCCCGCACGGAAGACCCAGAACGCATCCTGCAAGATGTTTTGGAGGGCATCCCATCATCAGTTGAACCGATTGTAATTTGCGATCGCGCTACGGCAATTCGCACGGCTATTATGCAAGCACAACCGGGAGATGGCGTTTTGATTGCGGGGAAAGGTCATGAAGACTATCAAATTCTCGGAACCGAAAAAATTCACTTCGATGACCGAGAGCAAGCGCGAGATGCTCTTTTAGAGCGAATTGCTGGTTAGTCAGTTGTTAGTTGTTAGTCGTGGGGCTTATGTACGATGCAAGATAATCTCAGGTACCTAAGCCACCACGTTCCCAACTCATAGACCAAAAGAAATAATGCTTCAGTCTAGATTGGCTTGCACACTAAGACTAAGAGCGAATGACTAATGACTAAAGATTTATCGGTCTACCAGTTGACTCTGAACACGCTTTCGCCTTCTCAGTCTCTTCGAGTCAGTCCAGCTACACTCCAATCGTTGGTAGGAGTACTGATTGATGTTCTGATTGAGGAAAAAATTCCCGCAACAATCTGGGTGAAGCAACCCCCAGAAAATAACTGGGAGAACAAACTACAACGCTATCAACAGAGCAGTATTCCACAAACAATTTATCTGTGTAGTGGCATTGAGAATGAGTTAGCAGCGGTTACGGATGTTGGGAATCCAGTTGCTATCAGCGGTAATTCTCAAGTTGTCCCCCTGCAATTGTCTGCTAGTAGTCAGCTTCAGCAAGAGTGTTTTCTTATTGTTTTATCTGACCAGTTGAGTGGTCTGATTGTGGCTTGCCAGCCTGAATCAACGATTTTAGATCGAAGTCAAAGCCAGCCTTTAGACGCGATTTGTACCTTTGAGCGGCGCGTTATTCAGCGAGTTGTGGCGGGAATGAAAGGGATTTTTGCGATCGCAAATCCTACGCCAGAGGAATTACTAGGTGGTTTGGAAACACAGTTTTCCTTACTGTCTACTCCTGATGAGAAGGCGTTACTTACCCAGTTATTGGTGAAGCAAGTACAACGGACTGAGGATAAGCTGCACTCGTTGACGACAAGTGAGCCTGAGTTCTTCAGTCAGACAACAACCGCTATCCCACCCTCTCCTCATGATGACCTCCGTAACAAAGATGAGTTGCTCAAGCGAGTCGTGCAGGAGTTACGGACACCGTTGACGAATATGAAAACAGCGTTGAAGCTGTTGGATTCTCCACAACTCAAGCCAGCACAGCGTCAACGCTACACGCAACTACTCAATACAGAATGCGATCGCCAAATCTCATTGATGGCTGGATTACAAGAGATAGTACAGCTAGAGAGTGAACCCGAACCAACAACCTTGCCACTGGTGCAGCTTGCCGCAATTGTCCCTGGTGTCGTCAGCACCTATCAGCCACTTGCTCAAGAGAAAGGTATTCAACTTGGCTACACGGTTCCTCGTGATCTTCCCTGTGTATTGTGCTTGGAAACTTGGCTACGGCAAATTGTCATCAATCTGCTGCACAATAGCCTAAAATTTACTCCTACAGGTGGTCAGGTTCAGGTACGAGCCACACTTCAAGGTGAATACCTTCAGCTTGGATTTAGTGATACAGGCATTGGTATTGCACCCAATGAAATCCCTAGAATTTTCGATAGTTTTTATCGGGGACGTTCTACCATTAGCGACAACACGGGTGCTGGTTTGGGGTTGACAATTGTGCAGCAATTACTATTACGCTGTGGCGGTTCGATTTCGGTGACTAGTCGGTTGGGGGAAGGCTCCAATTTTAAAGTGCTGCTACCTATTGCCACTTCCACTTCTGCTATAAGTTAATGCGGCTAGCGGTTTATCTACAAGAGTAGTCCTGAAAATGACTATTAGGCAGCGCTCGCTTCTGCCTCCAGCGCTTTCGCTCACCTTCGCTGATTTCGGTAGGATGGGCATAGGTTTACTCTTAGCAGCAGCTATGGTTAAAACACCCAACCAGCATTTGACAATTCCTCCTTTGGAAAATGGCGATCGCTTGAATCGTTACGAGTTTGAGCGCCGTTACAACGCCATGCCCAACTTGAAAAAAGCCGAATTGATTGAAGGAATTGTTTATATGCCTGCTGCGTTGCGCTTCAAGAGCCACGGTCAACCTCATGGTCGAATCATGTCATGGTTGGGAATCTATGAAGCCATGACTCCGGGCGTTGCGATGGGAGATAATCCAACTGTGCGCCTAGACCTTGACAATGAACCTCAGCCAGATGCCGTACTCCTGATCACTCCAGAAGCAGGTGGGCAAGCGCGACTGAGTGACGATGATTATATTGAAGGCGCTCCAGAGTTGGTTGTTGAAATAGCTGCTAGCAGTGTTGCGATCGACCTTCACGCCAAAAAACAAGCTTATCGTCGGAATGGGGTGAAGGAATACATTGTCTGGCAAGTCCTTGATCAGAAACTTAGCTGGTTCTATCTAGAAAAGGGTGAGTATCTTGATTTACCTGCTGACAGTGATGGGATTGCGCGGAGTCGAGTTTTTCCAGGGTTGTGGTTGGCGGTTGTAGAGTTATTAGCTGGGAATATGCAGGGCGTATTAGCCGTTTTACAAGAAGGGGTACAATCGGACGCACACGCTGCATTTGTCCAAAAATTAGCCAGCCACTAAACTAATTACCGAATTCGCAATCGTATCCCGGAAGCGATCGCATCTATTTCTTAGCAAAGATTTCTTTTTGACTACCTATATCAGTATTACTGACTTCTAAGGGTAAGAAAATTGTCATTACTTCACCCTCTTGAGGTCTCTGCCGTACAATTAGTTTTCCTCCCAACGCTTGGAATAGATGTTTGGTCACATCAAGATTTAAGCTCAGACTACCTGTTTCTGGCTGGAACATCAGCAACTGACCAATCGACTTCAACGTCGGGAATGTTGAGTCTGCACACTCCGATGCAGTCCCATTCTTGTCCGGATCGGGCTGAGACTGGAATTGTAACTTTAGCTGGTCTCCTGCTGGTGTAACCTGTACCTGAATATGACCACCAGCCGGAAGAGAACGGGTGAAGTTCTCAATCAAGCCTGTTAGTACCTGATCGAGCATGGCAGGATTGCTCACTACAGATGGTAGCTTCTGAGGCAGCACCACATCCAAGGTGACATTACGCCGCTGTGCCTGGTTTTGCCAACGGGGAATGCTTTGCTGGAACACCTGCGCTACTGACATGGGGGTGAGGTTAACAGGTACTTGCTTAGCCGCTGTTGTTTCTAATTCCACTGCCCGGAAAATCAACTCCATGCGGTTGATTTGCTCAGTACACTCATGGTCTATGATTTCCAGACGCCGAATCACTTCCGGAGCTAAATCACGCCGCTTTAGCAGCAGTTTTGTCAGGGTGCGAATTGTTGTGAGAGGTGTCCGAATTTCGTGGGTTAGTGCTTGAAGCAACTCTACATCCGGCGTGGCTTCACCAGGATTAGAGACTCTACTCACGCCTCGCTCCTCATGTTTTACCAAAGGCTCCCAATGACGACCTACTTTGAAGGGATCGCCCTGATGATGGAGGTGTTCTGTCTGACCAACTGGGTGTGTAGAAGTGACAGGTATTGTCTGGATAGTTTCTGCTGGAGACAGTTCTGGTAAATTTTTGAGGAGCTGGCGACTGAAGTCCATTACAATTCGGTAATCAGGTGACTTCGGCGCGAACTGTTGAACAAAAGCTTCCAACTGCGCTAGCTGATGAGGGCTGGTAAGTAGCAACCGAGGACGGAGTGTTAGCCAAGCTTGCTCAATATCTTCTGGATCAAAGGAGAAGCGAAAAGCTGAAACACCAGCCAAGTCTTCTCCAGATGCCATCACTAAGCTAAAACGATTAGTAAATACTAAACAAAATTGTTCTGCTGCCAAGGGATCATCCCGAAGTAAGGGTAACCCATAGGCACTATTTTCAAGCTGCGGAGTCTGCCCGTTTTTGGCAGGTGGCAGTTGAAAGGGCATCCAAGCCAAGGCATTAAATCCTTCGCTCGTAAAAATCCCGGTTTGGAAATGGGCAAGAAGATTGGGATGACTCAATACTGGTACAGGACCTGCTAAGACTAAGCCTTGAAGTGACGACGGCTTACAATTAACTGTCTCAGACTCATCTAGGGTAGTTGTTTGCAAAAGCAACTGTTCTAATGACGCGATCGCGCTTTTCCACTCCCGCTGCGCTTTGGCTGCTGCCGCATCGGCTTGTGCGATCGCACGCTCTCTTACCTTACGACTGTTAGCACAGCGTTGACTCTTATGCGCTATTGTTTCCTGTCCTACCAGAGGCACGACTTGGTTATTCAGCCCCGTCTGTTCACTGTGGGCTAAAACTTCACTTAGGCTTGGCAACAACCATTTTTGCACCACGATCTATCCCCATGCACAGCAAGTGCAGTCTCTCCAACTATCTGCTCTATCTGTTTATGAGAATACTCATATTAATCATCGTTCTGGGGTCGTAGAACCGAACTGATGAGTCGCGATTTCCGGTGACTGCTTAGAGTTACGCCTTTGACTGGAATAATAGTGCGATCGCTGATTAAGGGAACTCTTGATCGTCATCGCCGTTCTACTCACGCTATCAACAATACGGTGAAAATCCTTAACTCTTGTAAACTGACGACCTTTTTTTGCCAGTTTGTGTATCTTCAACGTTATTAAAATTGACCTTTTTCGATTAAACAACTTCTGCCGAGAGAGAGATAATTAGAAAGTGCGATCGCTGTGGAAGTTCTGAAATGTTTAAGAAAAGTATTTTTACCCAAATCCTCACATCATTCATCACATTTGCCTTAGTTGTTGCCTGTAGTCAGAACAAGGCACCTAACACAACTACCAGTAATAATGCTGGAAATACATCAACAGCAGCTATCCCAATTGGTATTGCTGTAGCACAAACTAGTAACGTCTCCTTACTAGGTCAAGAACAAGTCATTGGGGCAAAGATTGCTGAAACGTTTTTTAATGACAAGGGTGGCGTTAATGGTACACCCATCAAGCTAGTTTTCCAAGACACAGCCGGTGATGAGCAAGGGGCAATTAATGCCTTTAATACCTTAATTACTCAAGATAAAGTTGTTGGAATTGTTGGGCCAACACTTTCTCAGCAAGCTTTTGCCGCTGATCCAATCGCTGATCGAGCTAAAGTCCCTGTCTTAGCACCATCTAATACAGCCAAGAATATTCCTCAAATTGGGGATTACATTGCGCGTGTCTCAGCACCTGTAGCCGTTGTTGCTCCAAACGCGGTTCAAGCCGCACTCAAGATTAATCCTCAAATCAAAAAAGTAGCGGTCTTTTTTGCTCAGAATGATGCATTCAGCAAATCAGAAACTGAGACATTTCAACAAACGGTAAAAGACCAAAAACTGGATTTGGTAACAGTACAGAAGTTTCAAACCACCGATACCGATTTCCAAAGCCAAGCTACGAACGCAATGAACCTCAACCCAGACCTAATCATCATCTCAGGTCTAGCCGCTGATGGGGGAAATTTAGTTAAACAACTGCGTGAACTAGGATACAAAGGTTTAATTATTGGTGGAAATGGACTGAATACATCAAACTTACTTCCTGTCTGTAAAGCGCAATGTGATGGTGTGTTAATCGCTCAAGCCTATAGTCCAGAATTACCGGATGAGATTAACACAGCTTTCCGGGAAGCTTATAAAGCACAAAACAAGAAAGAACCACCACAATTTAGCGCTCAAGCCTTTACTGGAGTACAAGTGTTTGTGGAGTCACTCAAGGCTTTAGATACTCAAACCAAAGTCAACACGTTGCCTCTAGACCAACTACGAACACAGCTAAATCAGCAAATTTTAGCAGGTACTTACAAAACTCCTCTTGGTGACATTGCCTTCGATCCAGAGGGAGAAATTAAACAAAGTCAGTTCTATGTTGCTCAAATCAAGATGGATGCTGATGGTACGAATGGTAAGTTTACCTTCTTGAAGTAGCAAATAAGCATGGGGAATTGTTAATAGACTATTATCACAATTCCCCATCCCAAAATTATCAGAGGTAGAGAAACTGTAACCTCAGTCAAATCTAAAACTTACAATGGACTTCACCCTTTTTTTACAGCAATTTCTGAATGGTTTGTCCATCGGCAGTGTTTACGCCATCTTTGCTTTGGGTTATACCCTAGTTTTCTCAATTTTAGGAATTATCAATTTTGCTCATGGTGCTGTTTTTACGCTGGGTGCTTACTTTACTTATAGCTTAGCGGGTGGAGCGTTTGGCTTTAATGGATTGCTGGCGAATGCCTCTTTACCTATACAGTTGCCATTTGTTATTGCTTTATTTATCGGTAGTATTTTCGCTGGTTTGGCTGGAGTCGTTGTAGAACGTCTTGCGTTTCGTCCCTTACGTGCTAGGGGTGCTGACCCACTGCTAACTTTAGTTTCTAGCTTGGGGGCGGCTGTTGTTATTGTCAACGTGATTCAGTATTTAGTTGGTGCAGAAATTTATACCTTTCCAGCTAATGCCTATGGAAATTTACCTGCCGCTATTAACTTTGGGACGACAGCAAGACCTGTAATGATACGCACGGTTCAAGTCGTAATCTTTGGGGTATCGGCACTCATTGTTATGGTGCTGACGTATTTGATTAGCTACACGAAAACAGGCAAGGCATTGCAAGCGGTTGCTGAGGATGCTACTACATCAAGTCTTTTAGGAATTAATACAGAGCGTTTTATTGTCTTGACGTTCTTTTTGAGTGGATTTCTAGGGGGACTTGCGGGAACTTTAGTAGGTTCTAGCGTGAGTATTGCAGGTCCTTACTTTGGAATTGCTTTTGGATTGAAGGGTCTAGGTGTAATTGTCTTAGGAGGGTTGGGCAATATTCCAGGTGCGGTCTTGGGAGGATTAGTAATTGGGTTAGCGGAGGCGTTTGTTCCTTCTGATTATTCCGGTTATAAAGAAGCGATCGCATTTGCCCTACTATTTATCATGCTTCTCGTTCGACCCCAAGGATTGTTGGGAAGGGCGCGTGTCACCAAGGTTTAATTATTACTGATGCATTACTAATTACTAATAACTAACAACTAACTCAAAATGCCAGATTTTATTAATAACAATGGCTTCTTAATCGTCTCGATGATTTTCGGAGCAATTTTAGGGCTTTCAGTGTACTTACCGTTAATGGCAGGTCAGCTTTCTCTAGCAACGCCTGGATTCTATGCTTTGGGAGGTTACATCGCGGCAATCTTATCAACTGAGGTGTTTGACTTCTCAGGAAGTTCGTTTCCTCTCCCTTTATTATTGTTAGAAATGCTACTGGCTGCTTTGGTGTCGGCTGTGCTAGCGATCGCACTTGGTATTCCAGTTCTTCGATTGCGGGGAATTTATTTAGCTATTGCCACAATTGCCTTTGTCGAAATCTTGAGAGTTTTCGCTTTAAATTTGGAAATTACAGGTGGTGCTGTTGGCATTTTTGCAATTCCTCAACCCTTTTCCTCTCCAATTGAATACCTCTGGATAGCTGCACCTCTCTTAATTCTAAGTATGTTCTTCCTGTACCGCTTGGAACGTATCCGTGTTGGTCGGGCTTTAAATGCTATTCGTGAGGATGAACTGGCTGCTGATGCGATGGGTATTAATCCAACCTATTATAAAGTGCTGTCATTTACATTAGGAGCCGTTTTAGCCGGACTCGTTGGGGCAGTCAGCGCTCATTTCTTGAATACTTGGAATGCCCGTCAAGGAACGTTTGATGCTAGTATCATTTACCTAGCATTTGTTCTAATTGGTGGCTCTAGAACATTCGTTGGGCCTGTTCTCGGCGGCATGGTACTCACAGCCCTGCCGGAAGCACTAAGGGCAGCCGCAGGAACGAGTGGTTTACCACTTTGGCTAGCGCAGTTTCTACGGGATGGACGCTTGATTATCTTTGGACTACTAATTGTAATTGGTAGTGTATTTTACCCTCAAGGTATTATTACTCCAGACTTATTAAAGCGATTTAAGCCACTCAAGCGGCAAAAACAATGAATGATAATCAGAAAGGGTATAACGATTTAAAACCAGTTCTGGAAGTAAGAGAGATAACTCGCCGTTTTGGTGGTCTTGTTGCGGTCAATAAAGTCTCATTTACTGTGCAAAAAAATGAGATATTTGGCTTAATTGGGCCGAATGGAGCAGGAAAAACTACACTATTTAATTTAATTACAGGGTTAATGCCGCCTTCAAGTGGGCAGTTGATTTGTGAAGGGGAAGAAATTACTAAACAACGTCCTCACAGAATTGCGTCTAAGGGAATTGCCCGTACTTTCCAAAATTTGCGCTTGTTCGGTAATTTATCTGCATTGGAAAATGTTGCGATCGCACATCACATTCACAATAAAACAGGTGTCATTAAAGGTGTATTAGGCTTACCCTCAGCTACGGCTGAAGAACAACAAACTTTTTCTAAAGCCTTAGAATTATTAGCCTTAGTAGGGCTTGCCGAAAGAGCAGAACAAAAAGCCCGGAATTTTGCTTATGGTGACCAAAGACGGTTAGAAATTGCTCGTGCTTTAGCCTTACAACCCAAAATTCTACTGCTAGACGAACCCGCCGCAGGTATGAATCCGAATGAGAAAGGTACTTTGAGTGAGTTGATTCGCCAAATTCGGGACTCCTTCAACTTAACCGTGCTACTGATCGAGCATCATGTACCGTTAGTGATGGGTTTATGCGATCGCATTGCTGTCCTAGATTTTGGTCAGTTAATTGCCTTAGGTGAACCGGAGAAAGTCAAAAACGACCCAGCCGTAATTGAAGCTTATCTAGGAGATGAGAATGCGGTTAGTGGTTAGCTTTAGCAGCTAGTCAGGGTACAAGCCTTACACCTCTAACCAATAACTAACGACTTTTGACAACAAAAAAATGACTAAACCACTGCTTGAGATCAAAAGTCTATATGTTAACTACGGTGCTATCCAAGCTCTCATTGACACGAATCTGGTTGTGAATGAGGGTGAGATCGTCACGTTAATTGGGGCAAATGGCGCTGGCAAAAGCACTACACTTAGAGCAATTTCCCGCTTAATCAATCCCTTCAAAGGACAGATTATCTATAACGGGCAAGACATCACGCGCACTCGTCCCGATCAAGTAGTGAATCTTGGAATTGCCCAAAGTCCTGAAGGACGAAGAGTATTAGCGCGGCAAACAGTTTTGACAAATCTGGAGTTAGGCGCTTACACACGCTCTGATCGTTTGGGAATCAAAGCTGATATTGAACGTCAATTCCTCACCTTCCCTCGCTTGGGAGAACGTCGCAACCAGCTAGCGGGTACCCTCAGTGGTGGCGAACAGCAAATGCTTGCGATCGCGCGTGCTGTAATGAGTCGCCCAAAACTCTTGCTACTCGACGAACCCAGTTTAGGTTTAGCCCCCCAAGTTGTCCGTGAAATCTTCAGTGTCATTCGTCAGTTAAACGCATCTGGAGTCACCATTTTACTTGTAGAACAAAACGCCAGCCTCGCCTTGCAAACGGCTGATAGAGGTTACGTTCTAGAAGCTGGACACCTCACCCTGACAGGTTCTGCTTCAGAACTCCTCAAAGATGAGCGTGTCCGAAAAGCTTATCTAGGATAATATTCTCAGATTTCTAGATACCCTATACCTTGCCGAGGTACCTATCTATGGTTAGAAATAAATTTATATTAATGTAACGATTGCTACCGTTTCTTTACGCTATCCGTAATATTTTTTTACATAAGCCTTGAAAGCTTCTACTTTAATTTAAAAACCGCCAGCTACCTTAACCTATAACTTGGCTGGTATATACTTACTAATACCCAGGTAAAACAACCTGGGTATACTTTTTTGTATCGTTAAATTGACAGCACTAACATTACATCATAGCTATTTATTATTTGGTTTTTGATTTAGAAAAATAGGTATTGAGTTCAATAAAAGTAAAACTATCAAGCTTGTCTTTTAATAGAGTGAGCGTGAAAAGCAGTTATTGCTAATAGTTATGATTTGGTAAATAATCTTGCTCATAAATGATGAAGACTATCGACGAAATTTATACCTATGGGCTGAAGGCGATCGCCTCAGCTAATTTTAACAGCTTGCTTAGGGATGAATTAATTTAAAAAAGTCTAAGTCGCTGGCAAAAGTGTCCGGTTGAACCCAATCAATCTAGAAAAGATAAGTGAAAGTCTCAGAGTAGTCTTTCACAGATGTCCGTGAAAGTTGGCGACCTGCCAAATCTTTTGGAGATTGAATTATGCCTAACCTCATCACTGTTACAAGTAATGCTGACAGTGGCACAGGTTCCCGAAAAGAAGCGATCGCTAATGCCCAGCTAGAAAACGCTATTAACTTTGCCTCCAGCCTTAGCAAACCAACCATTACCTCAACACTGATGAAATTCCCTTGGTAACAGCTTAATGCTTCATGCCACGGATGCCGCTAGTTTAACCAGCAGTGAAATTAATTCATGTTTCCAGACTTGATCAATAGCTCCAGAGGCTAAATACCTTCGTAACCATTTAAAACACATAACACTTTGATGTGCAGTTGAGATCAATCTCAGCCTCTAACCCAGCAGACAAAGTGCGTATCGCGAGCTGATGTTAACTCAGCTTTTCTCAACTCGCCAACTTTCCAAATTGCTAGGAGATTGAAGAATGCCAAGCGTAATCACAGTTACGAACACTGCTGATACTGGATACGGAGTGCCTTCGGTTCCAGGGTCTCTCAGAGCAGCAATTGAGATTGCTCAGCCAGGGGATACGATTCAATTTGACCCTAGCCTTGCAAACCAAACCATTACCCTCGAACGTCGCTACGACATTGAAAAAGATATAACTATTGATGGCGCAGATGCCCCTGGTTTGACCATTAGTGGAAATCAGGAAGAAATAATCTTTCGACTAGCGGGGGATGGTAGAGAGTTTACACTACGGAATCTCACCATTACTGACGCATTCCACGAGTACGCGGGGGCAGGAATTTGGGCAGCAGATCCAAACGCCACAATCACGGTAGAAAATAGCGAGTTCTACAACAACATTGCCGGACAAGGACCTGCAATTTGGGCAAAGGATGGCGCTAACGTAACGGTGCTTAACAGCAAGTTTGATGGTAATCGGGCTACGCAAGACGTTGATAGTGCTGGTGGAGCAATTAGTGCCTTTGGAAAGAGTCAACTTACTGTCAAAGGTAGTGAGTTCACCAATAATGAAGGATTTGCTGGTGGAGCAATTACCACCGTATTTACCCCACTAACGATAGAAGACTCAATCTTCCGCAATAACGAAAGCAGGAGTTGGGGGGGAGCAGTCAACAACGACGGTGCAAGTGTCCCTAATCAAGAGCGATACTACAATGGCGACTTACCGAGAGACAGCGTCGGCGGCGAGACAATCATTCGTAACTCTATCTTTGAGGACAATACCGCCGTTGGATTAGGTGGAGGAGTTGCAATCTGGGGTTATGACCAAGACTTTGTGACCATTGAAGGTAGCACATTTATCAACAATGAGGTTACTCCGGACGCACAAGGCAATGCCAAAGGCGGTGGACTTCGGGTTACGGGTAAGCTCGTTACAATCGAAAATTCAACCATTGCCAACAACACGTCGGCACAAGAAGGAGGTGGTTTATGGTACTGGGAAGAATCACCCTTCAACATCATTAACACTACCTTTTCTGGTAATGAGGCAGCAGAGCGTGGTGGAGCAATATACAACGCTCAGTGGGGTTCTGAAACCAACATCGTTAATACGACTTTTGCCAATAACTCTGCGGGAAGCGAGTCTGGGGCAATCTATACCGCAAATACCAGACCCGTCACTGTCACTAACTCAATTTTTGATAGCAACACGGCAGGGGATGGCTCCAATCCGAATCAACAAACCAACCGAGAACTGACTGGCGGAAACAATCTTCAATCTCCAGAGAGTGGCAACAATGCAACAGAAAATATCATCATTGCTGACCCATTACTAGAAGCGTTGCAAGACATTGGCGGTATCCTCATCCATCCCTTGCTTCCTGGTAGCCCCGCTATTGATGCTGGAACAAGCGTCGGTGCTCCTGGAACCGATCAAACTGGGGCAGTTCGTCCTCAGGATGGTGACTTGAATGGCAGTGCTGTCATTGACATTGGTGCTTATGAATCCCCTGGTACTCTTCTTACCCCAGAAATTCAGGTTCTTGACGGCGCTACTGACATCGTGGATGGCACTACAGCCGCCCTCGACTTTGGCAACACGCTGGTTGGTACACCACTAGTCAAAACTTTCACCCTCGTCAACAGTGGTACCGCCGCACTTAACTTAGCTGAGCTGCAATTGCCTACAGGTTTTAGCTTAGTAGGGATTCTTCCAAGTACCGTTGCTGCTGGGAGTGAAACGGCATTAACTATCGAACTGGATGCCTCTGCCATTGGTACCTCAACCGGAGAAATCTCCTTCACCACAAACGACAGTGATGAGAACCCGTTCAACTTCGCCATAAGTGGTAACGTCACGGCTACGGCGACAAGTCCAGAAATCCAACTTCTCGACGGCAGCACCGAAATAGTTGACGGCACGACAACTGCCCTTGACTTTGGTAACACGCTAGCTGGTACACCACTAGTCAAAACTTTCACCCTCGTCAACAGTGGTACCGCCGCACTTAACTTAAGTGAGCTACAACTGCCTACAGGCTTTAGCTTGGTAGGAACTCTCCCCACCAGTGTTGCTGCTGGAGGCGAAACTGCCTTAACTATCCAACTGGATGCTGCTGCTGTTGGTACCTCAACCGGAGAAATCGCTTTTACCACCAATGACAGCGATGAAAATCCCTTCAACTTTGCGATTAGTGGTGGTGTCACTGCCGCGACTAGTCCCGAAATTCAGGTTCTCGATGGCAACACCGATATTGTAGATGGCAGCACAGTTGCTCTTGACTTTGGCAGCGCCTCCGTTGGCAGTAGTCTCAGCAAAACTTTCACTATCCAGAATCTAGGAACCGCCGTTCTAAACTTGGAGACTCCTGGTTTACCAGAAGGCTTCAGCATTGTAGGTGACTTCCCTAGCACTGTAGTAGCAGGTGATTCAGCTTCGTTTACGATCGCTCTCGACACAACCATTGCTGGTACTTACTCTGGCACCATAACCTTTGGCAACAATGACAGCGACGAAAGTCCTTTTGACTTCACCATTAGTGGTACTGTTGACAGCCCCCTAGTCCTCAACCCAATCAACGGCACTGACCTTTCTGAAACCTTGGTTGGTACGGCTGAAGATGACCGAATTGATGGGTTCGGTGGTCAAGACCTCATCAGTGGAGATTTAGAGAATGACCAGCTTTTTGGTGGTGCAGGACACGATCGCATTTGGGGTCGCCGTGGTAATGACCTACTCTACGGGGGTGAAGGTCACGACCAACTCAGTGGCGGATTAGATCAGGACAGCCTCTGGGGTGAAGCTGGTAACGATCAACTCTGCGGCAACTTGGGTGATGACTGGCTTAATGGTGGCTTGGGCAATGACACCCTGACAGGAGGCGCGGGTCGAGATACCTTCGTCCTTGCGGCAGGACACGGCAATGATTTAATCCGTGATTTCCAGTTGGGTGAGGACTCAATTGGCTTGGCAGAAGGTCTGAGCTTTGAGCAATTATCGCTGCGTCAAAAACATAGCCAGACCTGGATTGTGGATACGGCTCAAGGTGAATTATTAGCGCGTCTGGATGGCGTTGATGCCACGTTATTGACTACTCAAGCGGCTACTACCTTTGTGCTGATGTAAGGACGCATTGCCTCTTGAAGGCAAGTGAGAGTTGTTGTAGCAACAACCCTCACTTGTCTGCATTGGAGAGTGCCAAAGACAAAACTTGCTTGCTCTAAAAAAAATATGCCTACAAACAAGTTGATGCGATGCTTGTATATCACCTGTCCGCTGTTGGGAGCTTTGACCTCAAACGCAGTCGCTCAGACTATTGAGGGGGCAGCAACTGATCTACCGAAGACAACAGGAGAGGCAACGCTTAGTAATACGCCTGATAGTTTGGCTGAAAGTGAACAAACATCCCAGAATCAGGCTGTTTCGACTTGGGTAGCTGAACCTGAAACCACACTTACCTCGGAGACAGTAAAACCAGAATTTGCCCTTTCCCCAGATATAGTTTCCGCTCCTCAGCCTGAAAATAACCCTACCTCGGACACAGCACAGCCAGAGTTTACACCGATTCCAGCTACAGTTTTGGCTCCAAAGTCCGAAATAATGTCTACTCCGGAGAGAGTAGAACCAGAATTTGCCCTTTCCCCAATAATGACTTTCGCTCCCGACTCCAAAACCGTAGAAGATGTTACCCCTTCACCCGATGTTGAAAGTGAAGCCAGCTTGCTCTCTCAGACTACTGACCCAGAACCTGTACTACCAACTTCAGAGACAGCCCAAAACCCTCCCATTAAAGTTTTGCCTCGCTTCGGTGGGAACTTCACTACAGGTTCAGGTGTGGGCTACTCTAGCTCCTTTGGTAGTCTTGAAGGATTTGTGCCTCTGTCGCAAACTCCCGGCAGCAACCTCACGTTCTTGGAAGGACGGCTACTGTTGTCAACGGAAGATTTCAACCTCGGCGGTAACCTTGTTCTAGGACATCGCGTTTACAACGCCGAAGCTAACCGCGTTCTTGGTGGTTATATTGCTTTCGACAATCGCAGTACTGGCAACAGCAGCTTTAATCAAGTTGGTGTAGGCTTCGAGAGTTTGGGGGAATCTTGGGAAGTTCGTGGCAATGCTTATGTTCCAGTGGGCAATACTCGCCAACTGACAGCAGAAACAATTTCTGATCTAGGTGTTTCAGCCTCAGACCCCTTCTTTCAAGATAATTTCTTGGCTGTAACGAGAAATCAGCAACAGCAGCTTAACCGCCGCTTTGAAGCCGCGATGACTGGTGTTGATCTTGAGGCGGGTGTAAAACTTGCCTCGCTTGGTCAAACAGGTCCTCTGCGAGGCTATGCTGGGTTGTACTACTACGATGCTCCAGACAGTGATGAGGTTTTGGGCTGGCGTACTCGTCTAGAAGCTCGTCCCACTGATACGTTACGGCTAGGACTAGCACTGTCCAATGACGCCACCTTTGGCACCAATTTAGTAGTGAGTGTGGGGGCAAATTTTCCGGGTACTCGTCCTAGAGGACTTAGCCAAGATGAGCGGGTACTGGCACGTTTAGGGGAATCACCTCAGCGCAACGCAAATATTGTGGTGGATGAGCAAGTTGAGTCTGAATTACTCACAATGCAAGATACGGTATTCGTAACGAACCCATTTACGGGTGAACCGTGGAGATTCCAACACGTCAACTTGGGGCTTGGTACAGGTAATGGTACGGTTGAAACTCCAACGGCGACTGTTGCTGAGGCTCTGGCCGTGGCACAGCCTAATGATATTGTCTATGTACAGCCAGGAACGGCTCCTGCGATTCCTGCTTTTACGATTCCAGACGGAGTGCAGGTGCTATCAACGGCACCAGTTCAGCGGATAGATACAGTGGAATTAGGGAATGTACAATTGCCGCTATCAGGCGCTGGAGCGTTGCCAGAGGTGACGGGTACGGTGACGTTGGGGAATGATACGACGCTTTCTGGGTTTGCCGTAAATGCGGTTCCTGGAGCTGGCATTGTTGGAACGAACATTAATAATATTGTGATTCGAGAAAATGCGATCGCCAATTCCACGGCTGAGGGTATCTCACTAAGCAACGTTTCAGCACAAGTCGAGGTCACAGACAATACCATCAGCAATTCTGGAAGGGAAGGCTTTAACCTCAACAACAATTTAGGAGAAGTTGAGCTAGTACTTGCTGGGAATACTATTACTGATAACGGTGCTTTGGCGGCTGATGGGGATGGAGTCAACGTCGAACTCCGTAATGATGCTACTGGTACCTTCGACCTCACCAACAACACGATTACGAACAATCTCGGTAGGGGTGGGATTGCTGATGGTGTTGATTTCAAGCTTTTTGATAATGCCTCTGGTACAGCTAACCTCACAGACAATACTATCTCCGGCAATCAGCTAAACGGGATAAACCTCGACCTAGAAGCCACTACCTCTGGAACACTTAACCTTACTGGCAACACAATTACGGGAAATGAATCGGGTGGACTTGACGTTTTAGTCTCAAATGATGCCTCTGGAACATTTAACCTGACAGGCAATACCATCTCTAATAACAAACTGCGGGGTGTTGCGTTGGCTTTTGCTGATAGAACCACTGGAAGCATTAACCTAACTGATAACACCATCTCTGAAAATCAAGACGATGGAGTTTATCTCCAACTTTCTGACCAAGCGCAATTGAACGCTAATCTTTCTAATAACTTAATTGCTAGAAATGCCAATAACGGGATTTTCACAAGCACAAACGGCACAGCTCAACTTCGATTTTTAAGTGAGTTAAATATGATTACTGACAATGGATTTACAGGGCTTTCTCTAATTACATTGGACTCTGCCAGAACTCTTGCTGCTATCCGAGCCAGTACCTTGACAGGAAGTAATTTTAGTGATATAGAAGTGTTGACGATCGCTCCTGGCACTACCGCCTGTCTGCAACCTACCAATAATACAATTGGCTCCCTAATTCTGGATGATAGCGTTGGAGGCCCGATACAGGTTGAGGCGGGTACACTACCCACAAATAATATCTCTACTAGCGATTTCACCTTTTGGTCAGGAACGGCTGTCTCACCTGGAACGTGCGGCTTTTAGAGTAACGCGATCGCGAAACACTTGCCTACCCTCACTCCTTCGGTAAGCTACAATTCAAGCAGAGTGAGCATTTCACCAACTAGCGATCGCATGTTTGAAACATTCTCTACCAAACTATACGAACTCGAACAATTCGCTGATACCCTTGTCTCCACTCAACTGACACACCTCAGCTTGATTAGCATTGGGATCATCTTTGTGGCTGGATTGCTGACCAGCCTAACTCCGTGTATGCTTTCCATGTTGCCGATCACAATTGGCTATATCGGGGGATCGGAAACGAAAGGGCGCCTTCAAGCGGCAGCACAATCAGCCTGGTTCTCCTTAGGTTTGGCAACAACATTAGCAATTTTAGGAATTCTTGCCGCCTCTTTAGGGAAAGTTTACGGTCAAGTCGGAGTTGGTTTGCCAATTGTTGTTAGCCTCATAGCCATTATCATGGGGTTGAACTTACTAGAAGCACTGCCTCTACAACTGCCTTCTTTTGGCGGTATGGAGTGGATTTCCAAAGACTTGCCAGAAGGTGTACGTTCTTATTTAATTGGTTTAACCTTCGGTGTAGTTGCTTCTCCTTGTAGTACACCCGTTTTGGCAACATTGCTAGCCTGGGTTGCTACAACACAAGACCTAGTTTTAGGAGGAGCTTTGCTGCTTTCTTATACGGCTGGCTATGTTGCACCATTAATTATTGCAGGTACCTTTACAGCTTCTATTAAGAAGTTGTTGGAATTGCGCCGCTGGTCGGGTTGGATTACACCCATTAGTGGGGCAATTTTAGTAGGATTCGGCGTTTTTTCCCTACTATCTCGGATTCCTGCGGGATTCTTTTAATTACATCTAATGAGTATAGAAAATTCAGATTTACCTAATATTGCGCGTTTATTCCGGCGACAGTTGCTGTCTGTGTTATCTGACTTGCGGCTAGCGATTGTATTGTTGCTTGCGATCGCCTTTTTTAGCATCAGTGGTACTGTCATTGAACAAGGTCAGTCTCTGGAATTTTATCAATCCAACTATCCCGAAGATCCTGCACTTTTTGGCTTCCTTTCCTGGAAAGTTCTTTTAACTCTAGGACTAGACCACGTTTATCGGACTTGGTGGTTTTTATCCATACTTATTCTATTTGGTAGTAGTTTAACTGCCTGTACCTTCACTCGTCAGTTTCCGGCACTAAAAGCTGCCCGTCGCTGGAAGTTTTACGACGAACCTCGTCAGTTTCAAAAACTTGCGCTTAGTGCAGAACTCGATAAGGGAAATCTACCCTCCCTCAGCCAGTTATTAGAAAAGCGACGCTATAAAGTTTTTCAAGAAGGAGATACCCTCTACGCCCGGAAAGGAATAATTGGGCGCATTGGTCCGATTGTTGTCCATGCGAGTATGCTCATTATCCTCGCTGGGGCAATCTTAGGAGCAATGACAGGATTTATTGCCCAGGAAATGGTTCCTAGTGGCGGCACATTTCAAGTCAAAAATATTATTGATGCAGGAGCATTTGCTGCCTCCCAAGTTCCTAAAGATTGGTCAGTGCGAGTCAATCGTTTCTGGATTGATTACACACCGCAAGGAGGAATTGACCAGTTTTACTCCGACTTATCTGTTTTGGATCAACAGGAACAAGAGGTTGATCGGCAAACTATTTATGTCAATAAACCGTTACGCTACCGAGGGGTGACGCTTTACCAAACCGACTGGGGAATTGCGGCTGTACAAGTGAAGTTTAACAACAGCCCGATTTTTCAAATCCCGATGGCACAGCTAGATACTAATGGCAAAGGACGGATTTGGGGAACTTGGATTCCGACTAAACCGGATTTGAGTCAAGGAGTTTCACTGCTAGCACGGGATTTACAGGGAACGCTATTGGTCTATGATGCTAGCGGTAAATTAGTTTCAACAGTTCGTCCAGGGATGGGAACACAAGTCAATGGTGTCACCCTAAAAATAGTAGATGTTATTGGCAGCACTGGCTTACAAATCAAAGCTGATCCAGGTATTCCCTTGGTTTACACAGGCTTTGGCTTGCTGATGCTGGGTGTCATTATGAGCTATGTTTCCCACTCCCAAATTTGGGCGCTGCAAAAAGATGGGCGGTTTTATGTTGGTGGCAGAACTAATCGAGCGCAAGTTGCATTTGAGCGAGAGGTTATTGAGATATTAGATCAGTTAGCAAGTCCTACAGAAGCAGTTCCCTCTGTAGAATCAGCCTCTTTAGTTAGCTAGAGACAAGGTTTTATTGCTTTGGTACAGCCAAATTTAGATGATTTGAGAGCAAAGGAGTTTTGAATTCATGATCGTATGAAAAAACTTTAAATTAGAAATTTTTAAATCTATGTCTTACAGCGACTTCATTTCATTCGATCAACTAATTCCTTTGGGAATTAGTCAGATTAGAACTGTTGAAAAATTGGTTGATTTTGAGCCAATTGCTCCTAGTGAATTTTTAACTGAAGCCTTAAAACGATATATCCCACTTGCTACTGCCATCAACACAGAAAAAGCTCGTTCTGAATATTTAATTGCTCCCATTTTAAGCGAAATTGTTATCCTTAATCCTCAGGCGTCCTTATTTTCGGGTAAAAGTTTTATGGCTGACCCCAGTATAGGTTTAAATGGGTTTGTTGATTTTTTACTCACTGCTAACCCTGATAAACTGGTAATTAAAGCTCCTATTGTAACGGTAATTGAAGCAAAAAACGAAAATATTAATGATGGTTTGGCTCAATGTATTGCCACTATGTATGCGGCTTTTTTAGTCAACCGACGTGACCCTAAAATTGAGGCTAAAACAGTTTACGGATCGGTTACTACAGGTCAAGTTTGGCGGTTTCTGGCACTGACACCTAATCTGGAAGCTTTGATCGATCTCAAAGACCGCTATCTTACTCCGATCAATGAACTTCTGGGTCTATTAAGTGCTTTTGTAACAGCTTAAAATGCGATCGCTAACCTGATGACTTAAAATACAAGAGGCATATAGACGACTAGAGCTATTACAACAACTTTAGGTAAATAAAATTGATAATTAAGGGCAATATGAATCCAGAGTTACAGACTCAATCTATCTCTAATACATCAAGGCTTTACGAGCAAGATTTTTATTTATGGTTGCAAACGACAGCAAACTTATTAAAAGAAAAGCAGCTAGAGCTTGTGGATTTTGATAGTTTGATAGAAGAAATTGAAAGCATGGGGAGAAGTGAGAGAAAAGAATTAAAAAGTCGATTTACAACCTTAATAGAACATCTTTTAAAAATTAAATATTGGCAAGCAGAAAAGGCTAACAATACTAGAGGATGGCGCCAAACTATTGTAGAACAAAGAAGGCAGATTGAATATTTATTGGAAGATAGTCCCAGTCTCAGAGGATTGTTAGCAGAGCAATTTGGCGAATGTTATATTAATGCCAGGAAAGATATTCTGAAAAAATATGAATTAGAGGCAGAATTATTCCCAAGCGAACCTGAATTTAGTTTAGAGGATATCCTCAATGCTGACTATATACCAGAGTAATTAGAACAGAAGGCGATCGCATCTTGTTCGCTAGCAGGTAGAGTTTTCAAGCGGACAATTGCTTGTTCGAGCAACTCAGTCATAGATCTAGCTATCTAAGTGACAATAGCGTTGATCGCTCTGCTTCTCGCAACAGCTACTGTGGCACATCCGGCTCAACACCCAATTCCTTAAGTCTAGCCAGCAACTCCTCCACTCGCTGTTGCGCCAGTTCCTTTTGTTGTCGTTCTGCTTCAGCCTGTTGCTGTGCCACTTTTGCTCTCTCTTCGGGCGTTGACACTAACTGATTCTCTGGCGTAAAAAACCGTAGCTGTGACTCGTGAACTCCCACGAACAACTCTAACTGCTGACTCCATAACCACCCCTGATCATTCGGTTCTAGGGGTTGATACTTACCTCCCATGAGTCCAAATCCTTGGAACTCCAATGTTTCTGGGTGAAACCAAAAATATTCGGGTGTGCGAAACGTATTCTGGTACAGCGTTTTCTTGAATCCTTTGTCAACTTTGGCAGTGCTATTAGAAAGCAATTCAATAATTACATTGGGATACTTGCCCTGTTCTGCCCACAGCATCCAGCTTCTACGGGGTCGATTTTCAACTCCCAGCACCACAAAAAAGTCTGGGCCTCGAAAGTCTCGCGTAGTGATGTGTTCCTCGCTGAAATAAATAGTGAGATTACCTGTAGCGTAGAAGTCAGTACGTTCTCGCCACCACCACTTAAGGCAAGCCAGTAAAAGCTCTATTTGATCTCGATGGAGGTCACTTTCCAAAGGAGGTTCATCACTCCATAAATCAGTTGGTGGAATGATAATACCCTCTGATTGGGCAAATGCTGCCGCTTCACTGATAGCGTCTTTATTCTGGGCAAGAGTCATGGTGGTTGGAGGCAAGTGGCTATCTCTAGTTTAAGCGCGATAGCGAAGCGAGAAGAGCATCCTACAGAAGGCGTTGCCATTAGCGAACGTCTTCTTCTTTGCCTATCAATACAGATGATGACGCTAACGAGAGGGATGATGATGTGGCTGGGGATGATTGAATAAAAATCAGAACTTATGTTGTAAGTTCCTTAATCGCTTAACTAGAGTGAAACGCCTTCTTTTTGGTGCTGCACTTCGATAACCGTATGAACATTACCGCGTGGGGCAAAATCTCCTTTAATTGTGACTTCTATGGGGTCACAAGCCTCAACAAAGTCATCCAGAATTTGATTAATGCTTTCTTCGTGGGAGATGTAGCGATCGCGATAGCTGTTGATATAGAGTTTAATCGCCTTTAGTTCCACCACTCGCTCATTTGGCACATAAGTGATGTGAATCGTTGCAAAGTCCGGATAGCCAGAAAATGGACACTTACAAGTAAACTCCGGCAACGTAATGTTAATTGTGTAGCGGCGCCCAACACGAGGATTAGGGAACGTGATCAACGTCCCTTCAGCAATCTCGCGTTCGCCGTATTTAATTTCTGGTGTCTGTACTTCAGGTGAAGGTTGTTGTTGAATTGGCGAATAAGTCATCAGTAGCAGCTAGTTCATATCTTGCCAGTCGGGACAATTATCAGTTTCCCATCCATAGGGATGCATTCCGCAAACCAATAGGTTACCACTATAAACTTGACCATGGTAATGACGGCAGCCAATGCAAGCGGGGTGTTTCTCTAGCGTTGGTTCTACAGGATAGGTGAACGCTTGGTCGGTTTCGTTAACAAGCATTTCCAAGTCAAAATAGATCTCAGCAATCGGCTCAAACATATCCTGCAAACACTGATCAAAGTCTAGACCAACTGTGTTTTGGACATCATCAGCAAACTCTTCAACCATTTCAGTGACTTCGAGGAAGAACTCATCGACCATACCAGCCACTGATTCCATTACGTCAAAAATACTTTTAGACCACTCTTCCATGGTGGGAATATCAATAAACAATTACAACTTAAATTAGCGATGCACTAGAGACATCAATCAGCACTGCGTTATCTTGAATTGAACGCGATCGCGTTAGCTATGCTAACAGGCTTCAACGTTCGTGTTTCAATTCTTTAGCTTCTATTCTCGCTTTAGCCGACGCAACTCTTCTTGCATCGCTTGCACCTGCTTACGCATCGCTTCAACGTCCTGAGCCTCAGTTGAGGCTGAATCGTCATCGTCCGAAAGAATCTCAATCCGGCGTGGCTCAGCAGGAGAGCTACTAGTCGAGGGCTTGACAGGTTGCTGTTGTGCTTGTTGCACTAAATCATCAACCATTTTCCGGGCTTCCTCTGTTGTCATTTCACCCTTCGCTACCAGTTCATCGGCTAGCCTTTGAGCTTGAACTCGTAGTTTGCCTATTCTTCCGCCAGCTTCCTCACCTGCTGCGGCGGCTATTCCAACGCCCAAATAAAATGCTTTTTGAACAATATCTCCAAAGCGGTTCACCACTATAACTAATTCTCCAGCAATTACACAAGTATCCTCTGTTTCTAGGATACGAGTGAATGTATGAAATCGCCCACCTCACTTCAGGCAGACAAAATTACTTAATTAGGGAAAGTGTTGGTAAATCTTAGGATTCAGCGACTTCAGAAGCAAATGTACAACTTCTTGAGCTAAATGACCCGGAGTCCACGCCTATCGCAAGCATCTCGTATTGCTGCTACCTTCCGGTCCTGACAAGGTTTAAGCGTTGCGATCGCATGGTTCCGGATCATTTATTAGCATAACATCATTTAGTGACGCTTGAGTCAATTATGGTCAAAAGCTGTCTTGGATTATTCAGCAACAATGCACCATTCATGCAGCTTGTACTTGACGCAGTTGTTTTTCACCAGAGGGTCTTGAGCAACGATCGCTTTTGCTTCATCCATTGACTCCGCCTCAAACAGCAGCATTCCCCCTCCCCGCTCTGCCCAATAACCCGTTCGCGCCCGATGTCCTTTGGCAATCAACTCTTGAACGTAAGCTTTGTGGGCAGCCACATAGCGGTCGAACTCAGGTTTATCAACGATGCCTTCTTCAATTTTTACAAACCAGGGCATTTTCTAATAATGTTCGGTTTTAAATTTATACTACCAAGCCACATTGCTCACCTATTTTTTTAGATCATTGACTCAATCCAAACGCCGCTTTTTCATTGCTCTGGTGCCACCTTTAGAATTTCAGGACTATGCTAATGAGATTAAGGAGTACTTCGCCCAAACCTACAATAGCCGAGCTGCACAAAAGTCTCCGCCTCATATCACCCTGCAACCTCCCTTTGAATGGCAGCTAGATGAGCTACCGCTCTTGAAACAATCTCTGAAAACGTTTGCACAACCACGGACAGCAGTACCCATAACCCTACAAGGCTTTGGTGCTTTTGCACCTCGTGTAATTTATATCAATGTTCTCAAAACACCAGAACTACTTACCTTACAAAACGAGTTGATGACTTACTTCGAGGCATCACTGGGAATTATTGAACCAGTTTCTAAAACCCGCCCTTTTTCTCCCCACATGACGGTTGCCTTCCGAGACTTGACGAAGCAAAACTTCCGCGCTGCATGGACTGAGTTTCAGCATCGTGCCTTAGAGTTTGAGTTTACTGCTGCTGAGTTAACCTTGCTGATTCACGATGGTAGACGCTGGAATGTGAGTGCGTCATTTCCGTTCTTAGTTAACAATTAGCAATGGATTTGCCTATCCAGCGTTCAGTACAATCAACTGTTGCTTAAGAAGCGATCGCACTTGTTTCAATTCCAATTTGACACGATCTAAAATCTCTCCCACTGTTCTCTGTTCACCTGAATTAGCCTCACACGCTTGCAAAAAATGAAGCTCTTCTTCTGACAACTTGATAATCTCGTAATCGTAATTAAATAAACACTTACTCGGCCATCCATCCATGCAAGGATTGCGTTCTGGAATTGCAGATAGGAGTGTGTCATCAGATGACCAATTTGCTTTAGCCAGAGGAGAGCGTCCGAGGAAAAACTCGTAATGGGTAACAGCTTCTGGATTTAACAGTTCAATTAAGCGATAACGTTCGCGATCGCTTAATCCTTCTGCCCGTTTTATCAGTTCCGGCTTTTTCCCCAAAAGTGGCTCAAGTTCCCAGGTTCGCGGATTAGAAAAGCCAATAAACTCTAATCCAGACGCATCAATGAGTTCAAAGAGTGTCTCAATGTTGTAGTCAATTTCTTGGGGATGAACATACATATCCGCGAAGTTGGCATCCCGCTGATTTTCCAATGACCAACGCTCTTTTTCGCGTTTGACAAGACGGTTACTTTCTGGTAAGGCAGAAAATATCTGACGACCGACCTGAACCCCATCGGTATAGTCACCGCGTTGGTTGCCTTGGAGAAGTGCGATCGCTTTTTGCATCAACTGGATTTCCCAGCGCCCTAATTCTGCATAGACAAAAATATGCATCAAGCCGCCAGGCGCTAGCTTAGCCGCCAGAGATTGAATCCCTCGAATCGGGTCAGGCAAATGATGCAAGACACCAACGCAGTTAATCAGATCAAATTCACCCTCAAGTTGCTCAGCATCGTACAAACTCAAGTGATGAAACTCAACACGATTGGCTCCTGAGCGCTGGCAGCGTTCTTTGGCAACAGACAAAGCACCTGCACTCAAGTCAATTCCCACAACAGAGGCTTGAGGATTGAGGTGAACCAAATACTCGGTTCCAACACCCGTACCACAACCCGCATCTAAAATACGGATGTTTTGCCTTTGGGGTTTTTGCCCTGTGCAAAAGTTGTAGGCAGCTAACCAATTCCAGCGCCAGTTGTACCCAGGTGGCGGCTCATCCAGTAACGGCTCTGGGGGAAAGGGGTAGGTGTCATAAAGCCGCTGAACAGCGGCGCTAGTCTCATGAGCGGTTTCCATAACAGGGCTTAGGTTTTAGTACGATTGAAGATTGCGAAGAAGACCGCCTCAAGGGGTTGAAGTATGTGGCTGGACATTTAACCTCTGCCATCTGCAAATTGAGAACGATCAGGAGAGCTTATTTTATCGAATCCCCCGCGCCTCCTCGCCAACTTAGTGTTAACTAAATGTATTGCAGCTTCATTTGTCCCTAAACTGGAAGGGGAAGAAACATCTCTTCTTGTCTCTTACCCCAACCCCTAGTTACTACTACCTAGTCTCAAGACAGAACGTAACAAAACTTATGAGCTTTCTCAGCAAGTGCCTGTAATCAACTATTATGACTTTGTGAAACACTAGATTGTGTTCTTTACACTTCTTAACAAATAAGTCCGGAACATCAGAATCGTTTTAATCTAAAGACTGACTTGGTTTAGCTAGTAGGATTGCTTACTTATTGAGGGCGTCACGATAATATCCCATCCATCCACTGGAAGGGAATAAGACTGTCGGTATTCGATCAGCCTAAAGTCAGCGAAAGCAACCTACATTGGAACCCTGGTCAGGCTTAACACAGTAAAAATTGTCGATGGGAGCTTTTTGAAATCCAATGAGTGTTAAGGCAAGTGGTGGAAGCTCGGTTGCGCGTCCGCAACTCTATCAAACAGTACCGGTTTCAACAATTATTCAAGCTGAACAGCAAGACCGGTTTTTAGGGAGTGGCGAACTTAGCGAGCTTGCTAGTTACTTCCGTTCTGGTACACAGCGCATAGAAATTGCAAATACCATCAGCACAAATGCTGACTTAATTGTGTCTCGCGCTGCCAACCGAATTTTCGTTGGGGGTACCCCAATGGCTTTCCTGGAAAAACCAAGGGAAGATGTCGGACAAGAACTCGTGCTGGCGGGCGGTGGCAACACGGATGTTAGAGAATCCATGAAGTTGGGAACTGCCACTTACGTGGAGAGTGGTGGCGGGTTTTTAGAAGGCTTGCGAGGACTCTTCAGTGCTACAGGCGGTGGTCCAGCACCAGCAGGTTTCCGACCGATTAACGTTGCCCGTTATGGTCCGAAAAACATGCAGAAGTCCCTACGGGACTTAGCCTGGATGTTGCGCTACGTCACTTATGCGATCGTTGCGGGTGACCCCAATATCATCATCGTCAACGTCCGGGGCTTGCGGGAAATCATCGAAAATGCTTGCTCTGGAGATGCCACACTTGTCGCCTTGCAGGAGATGCGCGGCGCGGCATTAGGGTATTTCAAGCGTGATGATGCGGCAAGAGAGATTGTTAATCAGTACTTCGAGATTCTGATTAATGAATTTAAAGCCCCCAACCCTTCAGACAAACTGCGGCAGCGTCCTTCGAGTGACCAGCAAGGTCTGCAACTGCCCCAAAGCTACTTTAATGCCGCAGAGCGGCGTCCGAAGTACGCGATGAAGCCCGGTCTGTCATCCTCTGAAAAGCAAGAAATTGTCAAAGCGACCTATCGGCAAATCTTTGAGCGTGACATTACCCGTGCTTATAGCCAATCAATTTCTTATTTAGAATCTCAGGTTAAAAACGGCAGCATCTCGATGAAAGAGTTTGTTCGCCGCCTGGGTAAATCTCCCCTGTATCAAAAACAGTTTTACGAGCCATTCATCAACAGCCGTGCTTTGGAACTGGCTTTCCGTCATTTCCTAGGTCGTGGTCCAAGTTCACGCGAAGAAGTTCAGGAATACTTCTCCATTGTTTCCAACGGTGGTCTTGCCGCTTTAGTAGATGCTTTGGTTGATTCCAAAGAATACTCTGACTACTTCGGTGAAGAAACTGTCCCGTACCTGCGGGGGCTAGGTCAAGAAGCCCAGGAATGCCGTAACTGGGGACCGCAGCAAGATCTGTTGAGATACAGTGCGCCTTTCCGCAAGGTGCCGCAGTTCATCACAACCTTCGCTCGTTACGAGCAACCGCTGCCTGACCAACATCCTTATGGTTCTGGCAACGACCCCTTGGAAATTCAGTTTGGGGCAATCTTCCCGAAAGAAACCCGCAACCCTAGCACAAGTCCTGCTCCTTTTGGTAAAGATACAAAGCGTATCCTGATCCACCAAGGTCCTGGCATCAACAACCAAAACAGCAATCCTAAGGCACGCGGCGAGTTTCCAGGTTCTTTGGGACCGAAGGTGTTCCGCTTGGATCAACTTCCCTTGTCGGGTATCGGTAGCAAGAGAAATAACGCTTCTAGTGTTAAATTCTCGGAAAGCTCTACTCAAAAGGTAATTCGCGCTTGTTACTTGCAAGTGTTTGGTCGCGATGTTTACGACGGTCAGCGTCAGAAAGTTGCGGAAATCAAGCTAGAAAACGGCGAAATCACTTTGCGGGAGTTTATCCGCACTTTGGCGAAGTCGGACTTATTCCGCAGTCTGTACTGGACACCACTGTATGTGTGTAAGGCGATCGAGTATATTCACCGTCGTCTGTTGGGTCGTCCTACTTATGGGCGCTCTGAAATCAACAAGTACTTCGACATTTCTGCTAAGAAGGGCTTCTACGCTTTAGTTGATGCCATCATCGATAGCCCAGAGTACTCGGAGGCATTTGGGGAAGATACGGTTCCTTACGAGCGCTACCTGACTCCAGCCGGTGTACAGTTGCGATCGGCACGTCTAGGCAGCCTTGGTGAGGATATCGGTACCAGGGTTGATAAGGAAACAACACCACGCTTCGTTGAGCTGGGTCAAGTTACCGAAACTCGGAGTGAACCGGATATTCAATTCCGCATCAATCAGGGTGTTAGTACAGAGCGTGAGCAAACTAAGGTCTTCAAGCTGACTGATAATGCTGATAAGACAGGGGTTAAAACTCTGATTCGAGCGGCTTATCGGCAGATCTTTGAGCGCGATGTTGAACCCTACATTGTTAAGAATGAGTTCACGGCTCTAGAAAGTAAGCTGAGCAATAACGAAATCAACGTTAAGGAATTCGTTGAAGGGTTGGGTGTCTCAGAACTCTACATTAAAGAGTTCTATACTCCTTACCCCAACACCAAAGTTATTGAGTTGGGAACCAAGCACTTCCTCGGTCGTGCGCCTGAAAGCCAGAAGGAAATCCAGACGTACAACAAGATTCTAGCGGCTGAGGGTATCCGAGGCTTTATTGGGGCGCTGGTCAACAGCATGGAGTATGCCCAAGTCTTTGGTGAAGATACCGTGCCTTACCGTCGCTACCCGACGCTCCCGGCGGCAAACTTCCCCAATACAGAGAAGCTGTATAACAAGCTAACCAAGCAGGATAAAGAGTTGGTGGTGCCGAGCTTTGAGCCGGTGAAGCCACGCATGGATGCAGCGAAGATGCCGATGACTGGAAAGGCGATCGCTGATCTGAAGGCAAAAGAGCGGCAGATCGATATGAGCAAGCCGAAGTTCATCGAACTCGGTCGCTCGTTCCGCAATGGTGATGGGCAGTCCGTTGAGGTGGGTGTTGGTACAACCCGGCGCAAGCCTGCACGGATTTTCCGCATGACCACAGGGGCAAACTTGCAAGACACGGAACTGGTAATTAATGCCATTTACTGTCAAGTGATGGATGTCTTCAGCGGTCAGATCCCTGGAGAGTTCCGTCGCTCTGACTTGGATAGTAAACTCCGCAATGGAGAGATTTCCGTGCGTGAGTTTGTCAAAACCCTAGCTAGTTCCGACATCTATCGGCGTCGTTTCTACACACCCTATCCCAACACCAAGGTAATTGAGTTCTTGTTCCGGCATCTCTTGGGTCGTGCGCCTGCAACCCAAGCAGAAATCCGGCAGTACAACAAAATCTTGGCTGATCAAGGTCTAAGGGCAGCGGTTGAAGCGATGGTTGATGGTGCCGAATATGCTCGATTCTTTGGCGAGGATGTCGTGCCTTACAATCGCTATCCCTCACTGCCTGCTGGTAACTATTTGGGTAGCGTGAAAGCTGCCTCTGACCTAGTTAAGCAATCTTGGTCTGACCTCTCGCCTTCCTCTTTAGGTGGTCGCTAAAGTGACTCCTGATTAACTCGGCACTAAGGCTTGAGAGTACTACTTTAGGATGTTGTCTCCTCTGACCTGTCTATGGCAGTTAGAGGAGATTTTTCCTTGCTTAGATTTTGTTACAGTTACCTCGCCTCTATCCTCAGGTAAGCCTCAACCTCAAATCTGAGGAAAAATATTACAAAATATTGCGAACATAGGAAGAATGTGAACAATCTGTCGCAGAATTATTTGCGGAAGGTCGCTGTATCACTGACCTGATGTGTCGCTTACTACTCCCTGAAATCCTGAGACTACTTAGGGCACTTTACAACAAGGGAGTTCAAGCCCTAAAAAGGCTGCTAACTTGGGCACATTCAGGAAAGAACGTCAGATCTTCAAGTATGCGAATGCCAGTTAAACGCACCTGGTTACATTTTTTTGGAGGAATCCATCGATGAGTATCGTCACGAAATCTATCGTGAATGCAGACGCTGAAGCCCGCTATCTCAGCCCTGGCGAACTAGACCGGATTAAGTCTTTTGTTACCTCTGGTGAGCGCCGCCTTCGCATCGCTCAAACACTAGCAGACTCCCGTGAGCGCATCGTCAAGCAAGCTGGTGATCAACTGTTCCAAAGACGCCCTGACGTTGTTTCTCCCGGCGGAAATGCCTACGGGGAAGAAATGACCGCAACTTGCCTACGGGATTTGGACTACTACCTGCGTCTAATCACCTACGGAGTTGTATCTGGTGATGTCACCCCGATTGAAGAAATCGGCCTAGTTGGCGTCCGCGAAATGTACAATTCTTTGGGCACCCCCATCCCGGCGGTTGCTGAAGGCGTGCGTGCCATGAAGAATGTTGTCGCCTCAATGTTATCTTCGGAAGATGCGTCTGAAGCTGGCGCTTACTTCGACTACGTGATTGGTGCCATGCAGTAGGGCAAGAGTCCTTTCTCTGCTGTAGAGACGCGATTATCGCGTCTGTACGAAGGATTCAAGAGACTAGGTGAAATAAGGAATTAGAATCATGCAAGACGCAATTACTTCTGTTATTAACTCTTCCGACGTTCAAGGCAAATACCTAGACAACGCTGCGTTGGAAAAGCTCAAGGGCTATTTCCAAACCGGTGAACTGCGGGTACGTGCTGCAACCGCTATCAGCTCTAACGCGGCAACCATCGTTAAGGAAGCTGTTGCTAAGTCCCTGCTGTACTCGGACATCACTCGTCCAGGCGGCAACATGTATACAACCCGCCGTTATGCTGCTTGTATCCGTGACTTGGACTACTACCTGCGCTACGCCACCTACGCAATGTTAGCTGGCGATCCTTCCATCCTTGATGAGCGCGTACTCAACGGTTTGAAAGAAACCTACAACTCTTTAGGTGTTCCCATCTCTGCTACCGTACAAGCTATCCAAGCTATGAAAGAAGTTACAGCTAGCTTGGTTGGTGCTGATGCTGGCAAGGAAATGGGCGTCTATTTCGACTACATCAGCTCTGGCTTGAGCTAAGTTCAGCTCTCTTAAGTTAGGGTCTCAAACTTAGTCGGTCGTTATGTAAAGGTCTGGGAAGTCAATTGTGAGTGCTAGCTTGTTACAGGCAAGTCTTGCTTCACCTACGCACAAGCAGATGAGTTTTTGCGGTCTAGTATTGACGATTGACTCCCAGACTTTGTTCTAGGTATAAACTCCTTCTTATCGCTTTCGTAGTTCGCTTCAAAAACTGAATTCAAATTCAAAATTTCTTAACCCAATTAGGAGAATTCAACCCATGCGTATGTTTAAAGTGACTGCCTGTGTTCCTAGCCAAACCCGAATTAGGACACAACGGGAGTTACAAAACACTTATTTCACCAAGTTGGTTCCCTATGACAACTGGTTTCGTGAACAGCAACGCATTATGAAAATGGGTGGCAAAATCGTTAAGGTTGAGCTAGCCACTGGTAAGCAGGGTACGAATACCGGACTGCTTTAGTTTTTTACAGAACAGCTTTTTATTCGGAAAGGTAAAGGGGTCGCAATGACCCCTTATTTTTTTAGGGTTAGCTTTATAGCAAAAGGCAGAAGGTTTTTATGTTTATTACTGGTACGTGGTCGTTGGGGTCGTTAAATCTGTCCTGACCTTTATGGTGGCAGCTATATCAGCTAAAAAACTTGATAATGTTGTCAGGCGGTTTACCCTGATAGATTGGATATGCTTTGTTGGGTAAATCTCCTGTTATTGACAGTTAAACTTGTACTCACAAGCTCTGCGTTGTTGCAATTTGTTAATTATTAGTGACTTTACGCGACCTGATTCTATTAGTTAATCCCTCTGACAAGGAATGGGCAACCGATGCCCGATTATTGCGGTGGTTGACATTCCTGTGGATGTTTATTGGGTTAGCCGTTCTCTTCTCAGCATCTTATCCAAGTGCGGATGCTGAGTTTGGAGATGGTTTGTACTACTTTAAACGACAGCTCATCTGGGCAGTTCTGGGCTTAGTTGGATTTAATTTGCAGGTGCGATCGCCTTTGCGTTATATCCTGGGAATTGCTCAATGGTTTGTAATCTTGCTCTTAGGGTTTATTCTAATTACCCTAATCCCTGGCTTTGGTACTACCGTCAATGGTGCAACCCGTTGGCTCGCACTTGGGCCTGTTCCCCTTCAACCGTCTGAGTTAATCAAGCCTTTTTTAGTGCTACAGAGCGCTCGAATCTTCGGGCAGTGGAAGCGCCTCAGTTGGAGAGTTCGCTTAACTTGGTTGGGGATTTTTGCCTGTGTACTGGTGGGTATTTTGCTACAGCCAAACTTGAGTACAGCCGCATTGTGTGGCATGACGTTATGGCTAGTAGCACTGGCATCAGGATTGCCTTTTTCTTATTTAGGCGGAACAGCGCTAGGTGGGTTGCTACTCGCTACCATCAGTATCAGCTTGAAAGAATACCAACGGCGTCGGGTAATGTCGTTTCTCGACCCTTGGGCTGACCCAATGCGCGATGGTTACCAACTAGTTCAAAGCCTTTTAGCCGTTGGTTCAGGCGGTACTTGGGGGTCTGGGTTTGGGCTATCGCAACAAAAGCTATTTTATTTACCGATTCAGTACACTGATTTTATCTTTGCTGTATTTGCCGAGGAGTTTGGCTTTGCGGGTAGTGTATTGCTGTTAGGGCTAATCATGGCTTATGCGACACTAGCCCTGATGGTAGCGATGAAAACACGAAATAGTGTTTATCGGCTGGTAGCAATTGGGGCAATGATTTTGATTGTGGGGCAGTCGCTGTTGAATATTGGTGTGGCTACTGGCGTTCTTCCTACCACAGGTTTGCCATTTCCGTTTTTTAGTTACGGCGGCAGTTCGATGATTGCGAGTTTACTCTCAGCAGGGCTATTAATTCGAGTCGCACGAGAGAATAGCGGGGCTGAGGTTGTATCTCTCCAATCCCGTCGCCAGTCGGCAGCAGAACGACGGCGTGTAAGGAAGTAGAAATTGCTTAGGGCGATTCTGGAGTTGCTTTTGGAGGAGAGAAAACAATGGCAAGCGCTCGCTTATTTTCTCTGACTAGCAAGTAATCATTACTGCTGGCTGCTCCTCCTATGCCCACATCTTCACCAATCTTCTGAGCGATCACATTTGCCTGCTGCTCAAACTTTACTGCCTGATCAGATTGCCCTAACTTTGAGTAAGCCTCTCCAATATTACTGAGAGTGATGACTTCCCCACGAGCATCACTATTACCCTGAACAGTGGAGAGTGCTTCCTGAAAATAGCCAATTGCCCGTTGGTATTCTCCGATTGCTTCGTAAGCAACACCAATATTATTTAAAGCCGCCGCTTCTCTTGTGCGATCAGCCATGTTGCGAAAGATTCCAATTGCACCGTGGCAAAGTTCGATCGCTTTTTGGTGCTGCCCCAGTTGACGGTAAGCAATACTCTGGTTGTTTAGTGTAACGGCAATTCCAGAACGCGAAGCGGAGTCAGTGTTGTTAGATGCCCCATAAATATCCCAAAAGATTTGCATCGACTCTTGTTGAAAGGCGATCGCTTGCTCATATTCTCCTTGGTAATAATGAACAATGCCTAAATTGTTCAGTGCGATCGCTTCTCCAAAACGCTCCCCTTTTTGCCGTTGGATAGCCAGTACTTGTTGAAATGACTCGAAAGCGGCTTCAAATTGATTAGCATCAAGTTGCTCAACACCTTGAGCAAGATATTTCTCAGCTTCAGTTTCAGGATTTTCTGAAGTTTGAGCGAATACAGTGGGTGGCGATGCGGCTGTGGAACCTAACCCCCCAGCCCCCTTTCCTGGAAGGGAAGGGGGAGAAATCAGACTAGGTTGCATTGAAGTACTAAACGCTGTAGTCGGTATCACCACAGGCAAAAAGCAAAGGGCAAACGGTACAAGTAAGCTTTTTTTTTGTTTCCTCATTGCGTCTTAGCCACGAAATTGAGCTAACTGCATAACTAACTGTGAAAACTCGGATAGGTATATAGACTACTCATTGTGCTGATAACCCTGCTAGCGTCAACAGCGGGGTTTTATTTTCCCGGTGTAACTCAATTACCTGACTACCGAAAATCCCTCTCTTGTTCCCCTTGTTCTTCTTCCCTCTACGAGATAGTCAGAAATATAGACGAGATTTATGTTGTGCGATCGCTTCTAAGGCAAGCACCAGTTGATGAAGGTGAGATAGTTCATGAGTTGCCATAACGGAGATGCGAATCCGACTCGTGGGAACGGTAGGAGGGCGAATCGCTGGGGCAAAAATACCAGCCGCTTTCAATTTCTCGCCAGTTGTAAGGGCATCGGTTGCACTAGCTTGCTTGACACAGAGGATGGGTGACTCAGAAGGCAACAACTTGAGCTGAGGCAACCGTTGCATCAAATGCTTGAGGGTATCTACATTGTTATTGACTTTAGCGCGGCGTTCTGGTTCCTGCTGGACAATCTGGACGGCTTCTAGGGCAGCGGCTGTATCAGCGGGAGATAACCCAGTGGTGTAAATCCAGCTTGGTGCGCGATTTCGGAGGAAGTCAATCAGGACAGATGAACCTGCCACGTAACCACCTAAACTACCTAATGCCTTACTAAGGGTGCCAACTTGGATTAGTGTTTGTCCGGTACAGCCGAAGTGTTCCACACAACCAGCACCGTTGGCTCCCAAAACTCCAGTGGCGTGTGCTTCATCAACCAGCACCATGCAGCTAAAGTGTTCTGCGATCGCCACAATTTCTGGCAAGGGGCACAGGTCACCATCCATACTAAAAACACTATCTGTAACAATCAGGCAACGGCGGTGGTGTTGCCGATGTTGAGTTAGCTGAATTTTTAAATCTTCAATGTCACTGTGAGCATAGTTTACGATCACTGAACCACTCAAAATCGCGCCATTCTTGAGGCTGGAGTGATTGTACTGATCAGCGAGAATCAAATCGCGCTTCCCAACTAAGGCGGCAATCGTGCCTATGTTCGCCAAATACCCAGAACTGAATACTAGTGCGTCTTCAGTTTGCTTCAGAGATGCGATCGCACGTTCCAATTGCTGATGTAACTGCCGATGACCCGTAAGCAGTCGAGAGCCAGTGCTACCTGTACCATATTCCTTTGTAGCTGCGATCGCTGCCTGGATTAAGCGCTCATCACCAGTTAATCCCAGATAATCATTACTCGCAAAGTTAATTACCTCTCGTCCGTCCAGTTGCACTATTGCACCAGAACGACCATGAAGTGTTTGCACTGAGCGATACCAATCAGCCTGGTGAATCGTCGCTAGGGATTGCTCTAGCCAAGCGTAAGGATCACTCAGCATTACAAATCGTCAGGATTGGCTTCTGTAGGTGTCTCGACATCTGTAATTTGAGCGCTCTTGCCCTTCACTGGGGGCAGTCGATCAACTAATCCCATATCAAAAGCAATATCTGGTAACTCACCAACAATATATTTTCCCGGCTCAAACACCCGTCCTGGGGTAAAACACATTTGTCTGAGCTGAACAACCTCACCAGGGGCAAACATCCCCCTAAACATTCTTTTTTCTAGTCCCATGACTGATTCTCCTAAGACATCTTAAATATTCTCTAATTCTGGCAGTTGGCAGGGAATATGGTAGCGCAGGAACGAAGAACTATGCGTGTACTCGATAGAAGTGGCTCTCCTCGTATATCTTCGGAAAGAAGTCAGCGCATTAAAGTCAAGGTAAATTTAAGTATATTGCTATTGACAATTTAAGTATTACGTGTATTACCGATGAAAGAAGACTTCCAGCGACCGAATATTTGGTCAAACATTGACCTCCTAAAGGTTAAGCAGAGAATTGAAAAGATTACAGCTCAGATTGAAAGGGTTCGACAGCAGTTTGACCCCCAAGTAGAGGCGGACAACTCTTCTCTCAAGGAAAAGACCTAGCTCTTGCCTACTACTTGTGAAACTTGAAATCTGGCAAAGAAAAACCCCACCAGCTATCGTTCCGGTGAGGGAAAATCTACCAACTATATCTTTCCTTGGTATTTGGGAGAGTTCGTCATCCTGCCGGAACAGCAGAGACTTTTTGATGGTAAAGACTAACAATTCGCTCAGTCACTTCAGGGATAGTTAAACCATCTGTGTTGAGTTCAATTGCATCTGCTGCCTTGCATAGGGGTGCCAAAGCACGGGTGCTATCGCGGATGTCGCGCTGTTGAATATCCCGTTCTAGCTGTTCTAAGCTCACTTCTTCTTGTTTTTGGTCTTTAAGGTCTTGATGGCGTCGGCGTGCCCTTTCCTGGACGGAAGCCGTTAAGAAGATTTTAAGTTCAGCATCGGGAAAGACATGGGTACCGATATCTCGACCTTCTGCAACAATACCGCCCTTACACCCCCAGCGCTGTTGTTGTTTGACTAACTCACAACGAACCGCTGGCACGGCGGCGATCGCAGAAACATTTTTCGTGACTTCCTGTGTGCGAATTGCTTGGGTAACGTCCTCGCCATCGATCAACACGCGCACGGCGGTATCTGCTACGTTATCGGTGGTGAGATAAATTTGAGACTGACTAGCAAGTTCTGCGATCGCTGGTTCATCATCCAATGCGATTCTTGCTTCCAAAACTCGCCATGTTAATGCTCGATACATTGCACCCGTATCCAAATGCATTAGCCCTAATTTCTGGGCTACTTGACGGGTGACAGTGGATTTTCCTGCACCCGCAGGGCCATCAATTGCTACAATCGGCTTCCGGTACCGCAGGACGATATTGTCAATTAAACGAGTTGAACCAAAGCGAGCGGCGATCACTAAGAGTCCACTATCTTCAACTTGCTCCAAAGGTATTAAGGTTGTGGGATGTACTAATTCAATGTACTCCACCTGAATACCCTTAGCCACAGCTAACTCTGACTTGACTGTCTCAATGAGAGTAATGCGATCGCGTTCACCTGCTAAGAAAACTGCCTGCGCTTGCTGCAAAGCCCTAAACATTACTGGCGCATGAGCTTTTTGCGTTTGTGTCAAATATTGATTGCGAGAACTGTAAGCAAGTCCCGACTCTTCCCGCACCGTTGGACAACCAACAATCGTCACAGGCATATTCAAGTCTGCGACCAAACGTCGGATAATCGCCAGTTGCTGGGCATCCTTCTGACCAAAATAGGCGCGTTGTGGCTGTACCAAATTCAACAGTTTTGTCACCACTGTCGCGACTCCCTGAAAGTGACCAGGGCGAAAGCGACCGCATAATACAGATGTCATCGCTGCGGGTGGGATAACTTGACTCAAGTTAGTACCGCTGCCTGATTTGGGCAGATGATTGCCGTAAAATTCGACAGCGGTTGGGGCAAAAATTGCATCAATCCCTAACTGTTTACAGAGTTGCTGGTCTTCCTCCAACTGACGTGGATAGTGCTGAAAATCCTCAGTTGGACCAAACTGTAGCGGATTGACAAAAATGCTGACGATGACAATAGTATTCTCTTGTCTTGCCCGCTCCATTAAACTGAGATGACCAGCGTGCAACGCCCCCATTGTTGGAATAAGACCAACGTCCGTTCCGGAGCGGTAACGCTCTAGATAGCAGCGCAACCCGGCTGTTGTTGTAAACAGGCGCATGAGATTTTAGGGTTTGGATTCTAGATTGATGTTAGCAATTTGATTGCCGAGAGCCAGCCTACAACCCAACCCAAAAATCTCACCCTTAAGAGGTATTTAATACTCAACTACGGCGGGTTGGGATGGATCTAAGACATCGATACGCACAGGTGCCGTGCCTGAATGTATGAGTCCGAGCATTCTCGCGGCGGCGGCTGAAAGGTCAATTACACGTCCTCTGATATAGGGACCTCGATCATTAATCCGCACAACGACAGAGCGACCATTATTTAGGTTTGTAACTTGCACATTGGTGCCAAACGGTAAGCTGCGGTGGGCGGCAGTCATCGCATTCTGGTTGTATCTCTCGCCGCTAGCACTGCGCTTGCCATGAAAGCCGGGACCGTACCAGGACGCAATACCGCTAACTTGAACACGAATTGGACCAAGGGAAACCTGTGCTAGAGGTGTGGCTGGTTGCATACCAGCAATTTCCCGTAAGGGCGGCGCATTGCCCATTAACCGCCGCAGTCTGTTGGTCGCTTGTAGGGCATCTTCAGCCGGATTGTGGGTTGTATCGGCTAAGACTGTTGTCTCGTTGATGCGGACTAGTTCCTCATCATTCACGTCAATACTGTAGCAGTTGCATTCTGGCTTCATTTGCACTGCGATCGCCTCAGCATTGACGTTGTCTCGACTCAGTTGATTCAGCTTTGCCGCAATTGCTGTCGCTCTCCATACTGGGTCGTCTCCGGTGGTACTCACGTTCGGTGCGGCACTAATTTGTCCGGTTGCATTAGCTACACCTAATCGAGGTACTGTGTCCTCTGAAGCCGTCTTTTGAAGACTATGCGATTCTCCTACCTTGGTTCCATTCGGCGCGACTGAATTTGAACCTAGAAAAGTCAAGACAGGAATGCTTCGGACAAAGAGTGTTGCTGCCTGACGCCCTGCTACTTCATGAGCATGAATTTTGGCGATGACTTCTTCTTCTCTAGGGGGGATACGAGACTGTAATTCTCCTACCTTCACGACTTCGGTCGCTTGGGCTGTAGCTTGAGCTGAGGTAAGAGTACTGGTTGCTGGCACACCCTGCACTTGAGTTGTGGGAGCGCTTATCGTAGAACCCTGGTTAATCGTTTGGGTTTGTTGAGCATAACTGGATGTTGCCGTACCAAGAACTGTTGTCATGACAGTAGCGGTTAGGCTACTCCAAATTCGTTGATTCATATGTCCGTTGTCAAAAGCACTGGAATTCGAGATTAGTGTTGTTGGTTGCGAGACAAGACAAAGTCAAATTCGACCCATTAACTCGTACTCGTTCCGTGTCCGCTCTATTTCATTGAACTGCAACAGACTATCATGAAGTTTTGGCTTTGGGGATCAGGATATTGAGGGATGAACCTGTAAATTTATCAAAACTGAATCGTGAAAATTCCTCCGAAATTCCCAACTGGCAAGTGTTTGCAAATTTTCTCTATTTGACAAAATTTTTACAAAAATTAATAAAACTTCACATAATATGTGTCGAATTTGTAGCCGAAATGTGGCTAATCCTTTCGAGCCGCCAAAAAATTGTTAGAGCAATTGAGGAGAATTTACTCCTAAAGCAAGATCATCCTTCTTTAGGAGTAAATTTTTCTTAAAGCAGTTGGTTAGCAGGTTCTAAACCTTGCTGACAAGTTTTTATTGCGATCGCGCTACTTTCAGGCAAAGCACCTGTAAAATTACATCCGGGTACCCAACGCTCAAGACCCTTGTTTTTGTTTGATGGATTATCGTGAAGCCGGAGTTGATGTCGAAGCAGGTCGAGCTTTTGTCGAGAAAATCCGCACTTTGGTGCAAAGCACACATCGCCCTGAAGTCCTGGGCGGACTGGGTGGTTTTAGTGGTTGTTTCCAGTTGCCCGGAGGATACCAAGAACCCGTTTTGGTATCAGGCACAGATGGCGTTGGTACGAAGCTAAAACTCGCTCAAGATCTCAACTGCCACAACACCGTTGGGATTGATTTAGTCGCCATGTGTGTCAACGATGTTTTGACCTCTGGCGCTGAGCCGCTATTTTTCTTGGATTATTTAGCAACAGGTAAGCTCAATTCCGAGCAGCTAACGCAGGTTGTTGCCGGGATTACCCAAGGCTGTCGCCTTTCCGGGTGTGCCTTGCTAGGAGGAGAAACGGCAGAAATGCCAGGTTTCTACCAACCGGGAGAGTACGACTTAGCAGGGTTTTGTGTGGGAATTGTTGAAAAGAGCCAAATGCTCAACGGCTCTCAGGTGCAGGTAGGAGACATTGCGATTGGTTTGGCAAGTCAGGGTGTCCACAGTAATGGATTTAGCCTGGTGCGGAAGATTGTCAGTGAGTTTTCGGCAAACAGTCAATCTTTTCAAGAGCGAGAATCTGATAGCCAAGAAAAATCGTCTCAACCTGTTGCTTGGGATGCCCGCCCAGAACAGTTAGCAGGGCAAAGCTTAGGTGAGGTCTTGTTGAAACCGACTCAGATTTACGTTAAACCTGTGCTGGAAGCCCGTCGTGCGGGTATTGAGATTCATGGCATGGCGCACATCACTGGCGGCGGTTTACCGGAAAACTTGCCTCGCTGCCTCGGTGCAAATCAATCAATTCAGATTAACCCGAATAGCTGGGTAGTTCCACCAATTTTTCATTGGCTAGCTGATGCAGGACAGCTTAGTACTGACACGCTGTTTAACACCTTCAACATGGGTATCGGGTTTGTGCTACTCGTGTCGCCGGAGCAAGCAGAGCCGACCCTCAGATGGTTTGAGTCACAAGATATTGCTGCCTATAAAATTGGTGAGGTTATTAACGGTAGTGGTAGCGTCGTTGGTCTACTTGCATAAATTCACACCGATAGTCGGGCTTAGGAGTGAGCGCGTCATTAAAAACGGAGAGAATTGAAGCTCCTAATGTTATAGAAAGCCTGTCTAATGGATGGTCGAGAGTTCTACTCTGGTTTGATTCGACTACATATCTTGCACCATGCGGCTCATGAACCCATTTTTGGGCTGGGCATTATGGAGGAATTGGCTCGTCATGGTTATAAGCTTAGTGCAGGAACACTCTATCCCATGCTGCATGACATGGAGCGCAAAGGGTATCTGTATTCGGTTGAGGAGCGATCAGGGCGGCAAATGCGACGAATCTACCGAGCAACGGACTTAGGTAGGGATGTGTTGGAGGATGCCAAAGAGAAGGTACGTGAACTATTCGGAGAATTATTTGAACACGCTACGGAAGATTCTCCAAAAAATGCTTGAGATGCGGCTGTTCCGGGTTAATGCCAAGTGCTTGTGCTTTGCTCAGAACCTCTTCCCGGCTGAGTTTTTGCTGAGTTGCCAAGGCAATCAATGCTAATGCACCTGCTCGTCCCCCAGCTTGGCAATGGAAAAATATAGGAGTAGGAAGTTCTTCCAGTTCTGAGAGGACTCTTCCAACCGATTCATCATTCGCTTGAGTTGGGTTGAGTGGGATATTGACATACTCAAGTCCTGCGGCTTCAGCCTGCTGCTGTTCATCACTCAATACTCCTGTTTCATCGACTGAACGGAGATTGATGACTGACTTGAAGCCTTCATTGGCAAGGTTTTGCAAGGTTTCTGGAGTCGGTTGTCCGCCAGCAGAGAACTCATCACTTACTTTTTTGTGATCGCTCATCACTATATACCAGTATTTTGATTGGGATACCGTATTTATTGACTAAGCGCATCCTATCAGATATTACGTTCTAAGTATAGGATTTCGATACCGAAATCCGATATTGTAATTCTGTTAGCTTGCGGCATTATCTAGGAGAGGTAAAGTGTCCCAGCAGCCTGAAGGGATTGAGTCAATACAGGAGCCAGTTCCCTATTCCGAACTCAATCCGCAGCAACAGAGACAGCGATTAACTGAACTAGCCACCGTCTTTTTTCGGTTGGGGGCGATCGCTTTTGGAGGGCCAGCCGCCCATATTGCGATGATGGATTCGGAGGTAGTCAATCGTCGTCAGTGGATGAGTCGAGAGAAGTTGCTAGATCTGCTAGGAGTGACAAATCTGATTCCGGGTCCTAACTCTACTGAACTAGCAATTCATATTGGCTACGAACGAGCAGGGTGGCGGGGATTGGGCATTGCAGGGGTGTGTTTTATTCTGCCTGCAATGGTGATTGTTTGGCTGCTTGCGGTGCTTTATGAGCGCTATCAAACTGTTCCTCAAGTGGAATGGCTACTGTATGGAATTAAGCCTGTGATTATTGCGATCGTGCTACAGGCATTATGGAATTTAGGTAAAAAGGCAGCCAAAGACACTCCAACGGTGATTGTAGGCATCGTAGCGATCGCGGCTTACTTAGCAGGATTTAATGAAGTTCTGGTGCTGCTGCTGCTGGGTATTGCCGTCATGGTAGTGAAGAATTGGCAAATCGGGAGAGGAACAACAGGTGTCTTTCTCTTGCCATTTTCTGGGGTTCTGGCACAGGCTGGTACCGCAACAACCACCAATGCTTCCATAAGTTGGGTGAATGTATTCCTCTTTTTCCTCAAAATTGGGAGCATTTTGTATGGAAGTGGGTACGTGCTGCTAGCGTTCTTACAACGTGAATTAGTGGAGCGTAATCAGTGGCTTACCCCTCAGCAGCTTCTGGATGCAGTTGCGATTGGTCAGTTTACACCGGGGCCAGTCTTCACAACCGCAACGTTTATTGGTTATCTATTGGCAGGAAATGCGGGAGCGATCGCAGGAACAATTGGCATCTTTCTGCCTGCCTTCGTGTTGGTATTGCTAGTAAATCCTTGGGTACCGAAGTTGCGCCAGTCCCCTTGGGCAAGTGGGTTTCTTGATGGGGTCAATGCCGCTTCATTAGGACTGATGGCAGGCGTGACGTACACACTGGGGCGAGCCGCGCTGGTGGATGGGTTAACGGTGGTTGTAGCGATTTTGAGTGCGATCGCCGTGTTCCGTTTTAAGCTCAATTCAGCTTGGCTAGTGCTGGCAGGAGGAGCAATTGGGCTTGCCGCTCATCTTTTGGGAGTTATTGGCTAGTAGTTGTGTTCTTAGGGTAATCTACCTTTAAATTTCTTGGAATTTAGTCACTTTTTGGTCACTGTTAACAGTTGTTAGTCTACTGTTAGACGGCACTTACTCAGAAGCTTGTTGAGGTCTTCTACAACTTTCCAGGGATTTTTGCCTCTCAAGAGAGCCATGATTGCAGCTTCATAGGGATTTCTACCTGTTCTCCTGACAGCTGCGATCGCAGCTTTGTTAGATAATCCTCGACCACTGACTAGCCACGCAGCTAGTACATGACCTGTTCGCCCAATGCCGCCAGAGCAGTGAACAACAACCTTCTCAGCTTGTTTATCGGCTTCTGCTAGGAAAGGCAGTATCTTCGTTGTCAGTGTTCTCAGGTCAGACAGTTGAAAATCTTCAATTGGTGCCCAGCAGACTTGATGATGTCCGAAGTCCTGTTGGTAAGTTTCGAGAAGATCATAGTAGCGAGCGAGTTGGTTATCGGGAAGAAGACAGCATACTCGCTGGATACCTTGACCTTTCATGAACTCAATCCAATGATGCACCTGGGTGTTGGCGTATCCAGGTCTTGAAGCTCCGAATACGATTGGCTCATTCTCCCTAGCCGCAGCAAATTTGTACATTCTCTCTGTGTGTGACCGTAAAAAAGCAGTCGGTTTCCCTTTTAATTTTGAATTTTTAAATGCTTAGCAGTGCTTGCTGATCAGCAAGCACTTATTGTGAGCTTAAAATTTTCACGAAGCACAAGGCAATCTAGTTTGGGATTTGTCAGAATCACTTAGTGTCATCTGTATGATTAAGGTTTGCAGTCTAGTTTTGCCACAAGGCTCGGCGCTTTGGCAATCATTAACTGGGACTTCCTCATAAGCTAAATTCACTTTCTTGTTTAAGAACGTTTCTTGATTCTCACAGATTTCAAATGTCGCACCCACATCTTGATGTCTAATTCCGTTTTTATCGACTAATGTGACGTAGCACATCAGATCGCCACTAACCATACTCTCGACTGTAGCAACTTCCGGTTGTTCAACTGAATCACTAGCTTGAGCGGCAACAGGACTAACAAAAAAGCTAAGACTAGAGGTAGCAAATAACGAAATAGATAAGCCTAAGACTGACAAACGTAACGACATTTTTTCCCCTTTCATTTATTTCTTCCTACAAAACTGTTTCTTGACTGACGCTTCCTCAACTTTGGAGCCGTACAACGAGCTAGTAGTAGCTCGTCAGTAGAGGTTTTGCCAAAAAGCGACGCACCATCTGCTGCACTTGAATCCATCTACAATGGGTTAGCTAAGCATTACTGAAACCCAAACAGATGAAAACAGAAATACCAATTTAGCTCACCCTACTCAAATCATGAGCCGATACACCAGCGGTAAGCGTTGAATGGTCAGATTGTATGACCATTGAAAAATCAATAACAGGTACACCGGAACACTCTGGTGTGACAAGTTTACGAGCAACGCTTATATTGGTTCAGGTTGAGGGAAGGCGAGTATGTTTCTCTACAACCCGATCGCATCTTACTCAGCACAACATCCAAAAGAGCGATCGCACATTGGTAAAGACTTTGTTACTATTTGGCTGTTTTGATTCCTATTTGTGACTTCTCCAACTCTCCTGGCATCCTCTCCTGGCATCAGGGGAACGCACGTTCAAGAAACGATTAAACGATACCATTGGTACAAAGCATGAGTTTCAAGTCGAGCAAAACAGGCAAACATCTACTCTTAACTGGACTAGTGGTTAGTCTTGGGTTGTGGGCGACACCCGCAACATCACAGACGACAGCAACAGACAGCCAAGTTACTGCGTTTGTGGAAGCCTTACGGCAAGCGGCACCTCCCCAAAGTAATAACGATGGGATGTACAGTGCATGGCAAGTATTACCTGGAATTATCCCTGACTGGACAAAGCGCTGCACGGGTCAGCAACTAACAGCGGCACAATTTGAAGCTGACGCAACAGCAGCACGAAATACGGTAACGTGTATCGCGCGACGGGAACTGAACAACCAAATGCAAGCAAGGGGTAATAATCAAGCCGCCGCTGTTCGTGGTGCAGCGTGTTGGTGGATGACGGGTAAGTACGATGGCTGTAACAGCGGCTTTCAAGCGCAGTATGTCCAGAAAGTCGTAAATGTTTACCAGCAGCAGGTTTCTGGCTCATCTCAACGTTGAATTAGCTAGTAGTTAGGGGTTAGGAGTAAGCTGCTAAGAGCATCCTCGCGCCGTCTATTTAACTCATCGGTTTTAGGGCAAACGAGAAGGGCAAAGGTAAAAGGGAAAAACCTTTTATCTTTGCCCTTTAACCTTTTTCCCCTGAGCGGATATCACAAATTAAATGCGTGACAGCTTACTCCCAATTTAATTACTAAAGCACAGTTACAATTATGAAAAAGAATATTAAGAAATATAAAGAATGAATTATGCCAAGCACTCAAGGCGGTAGTGGAAAATCGCGTGTAGTCGTAATTGGGGCAGGAATTGGGGGTCTAACGGCTGGGGCATTACTTGCCCATCGCGGCTACGAAGTTTTGGTATTAGACCAAGCCCTTGTGCCTGGAGGATGTGCCTCTACCTTTAAACGTCGCGGATTTACGTTTGATGTCGGTGCAACGCAGGTTGCAGGTTTAGAACCAGGTGGCATTCACAAGCGGATTTTTGATGAGTTAGAGATTGACCTACCAGCCGCAACGCCCTGCGACCCAGCTTGTGCAGTATTTCTCCCCGGTGAAACAGAACCGATTAACGTCTGGCGTGACCCGGAAAAGTGGACAGTAGAACGACAACGGCAGTTTCCTGGCAGTGAACCGTTTTGGCAATTGATGACAACATTGTTCAAGGCTAGCTGGAAGTTTCAAGCGCGTGACCCAGTGTTGCCCCCTCGTAGTTTGTGGGACTTGTGGCAGCTAGCGTCGTCAGTTCGTCCCGATACCATGATTACCCTGCCCTTTACCTTCATGACAGTGGGTGATGCGTTGCGAGGATATGGACTTTATGAAAACCAGCGTCTGCGAACATTTTTGGACTTACAGCTAAAGCTTTATTCCCAAGTCGATGCTGATGAGACAGCACTGCTTTATGCTGCAACAGCGCTGGGTGTTTCTCAGGAACCGCAAGGGCTATTTCATCTTAAGGGTAGTATGCAGGTATTAAGCGATCGCCTCGTCGAAGCCTTAGAAAAATATGGTGGAAAGCTGCTGATGCGCCATACGGTTGAACACATTGAAGCGTCAGGTGGTAAAGCAACCAGCGTCAGGATTCGCAATCAGAAAACAGGTGAAGTTTGTACAGAACCCGCTGATGAAGTGGTTGCTAATGTCACAGTGCAAAACCTGGTCAAGTTACTAGGAGAACAAGCGCCAAAAGGTTACAAGCATCGGGTAGATAAACTGCCGCCAGCATCGGGCGCGTTTGTAATCTATCTTGGCGTTGACCAAAGTGCGGTTCCTGTTGGGTGTCCCCCTCACCTTCAGTTTCTTTATGATTACGAAGGGCAAATTGGAGAGAATAATTCCCTATTTGTTTCTGTCAGTCATCCTGGAGATGGTCGCGCCCCAGAAGGGAAAGCGACAATTATTGCTTCTTCCTTTACTGATGCTGAGGAATGGTGGCAGGGTGAAAAGGATGATTATGAAAGACTCAAGCAACAGTATACAGAAGATGCGATCGCACGTCTCAACCAGTACTTTTACCTAAAACCCGAAACAATCATCCACCAAGAAACTGCAACTCCCCGCACCTTTGCACACTATACAGGTCGCGACCTAGGGATTGTCGGAGGCATTGGTCAACGGATACCTACTTTTGGGCCTTTTGGCTTTGCCACTCGGACACCGATTAAAAGCCTCTGGCTTGTTGGGGATTCTACTCATCCCGGCGAAGGGACGGCAGGTGTCAGCTACTCTGCACTCACGGCTGTACGACAAATTCAGGCATCCTCTTAAGTAACCAAACAGAATTAATTACATACTGATTCTTTACCAGGCAAGAATTTAACCTAGATTTTGTGTAATTAATTTTGTGCAACTACTTAACGCTACCCTTTGAGCCGTTCTGAAGCAATTTCTATACCGCTAGGACTCTGAGTAACACGACTCTAGAGCAAAATTTGGCTAATTGTATAAACTGATACTAAAAATATCCCTGCCAATTTCTTCGCTAGACGACAATAGGTAGTAGCGGCAAAAGTTATTTTTTTGTCTATCGAGCGGAGACTGACCAATGTATGTCTATCGCACCCCTCAGTTCAACGACAAGGCCCAGCGCTATGGTATTCAATCTCGCATTGATGACCTATGCGCTGAACTGGAGACACAGAGAATAGATGAGGTGCAAGCTCGTTTTGAGAGAATCTATCCCTACTTAAAGCGCCGAACTCTCAATCGAAGAATAGTTGCACGTATCCTCAGAGTTGACGACGAGCAACTCCTGTGCCTGCTTGACATCTTTAAGCGAGGCGATAACGACTACGAACAGTTCCTCGACGCACCTATCGAGTACGGGAGAAGCCATCTCGAACCGCAACTAGAAATACAACGTCTCCGAAACTGGGTGCAAGAGCAGAAAATCCAGCAGCGTCCAACCCAGCAACTTCCAGAACTCCCCTCAGAACTACACCCCTGGCTAGAACTTCCGGGTTGGGAGATGGCATCACTAACAGAGGATTGGGTGATTTATGAAAGTGAAGAATGGGTGGCGCAGTTTAGAAAGCCGGAAATCCACAATGCTTGGGACACCTATTACCAAATTATTTCGGGAATTAGAAGTGAAACGAATCAAGCTGAAGAGTTTGCCGATATATCAAATGTAAAGCTATGTGGGTCGAATAATCATTATGTACTCTACAGCCAACCTTTTACCACCGATACTGGCATTATAGGTGTCTTATTTCTGCTAGCGCCCTTCGACCACAAGCCATCGCGTGAAGAGATTATCGAAGTAGGCAAAAGAACTACCTTGTTTGATGTGCCTGTGGAGGCTGGGGAAGATGACACGATAACACTGGAAGAGGAGAATACTGCCGACAACGCAAAGAACGTCTCTAAAGAATCGCCCCAGCTCATCAAATCACAGAGCAAAGCAAGCTACAACATTCTGGCGCGGCAATTGAATCTCTGTGACTTGACACCTTTTGCGCGACGTTCTTATCCTGCCTATCTGCTTGCGGATGAAGAAAGTTGGTTGGCGATTGAGCGGGGAAAAGAAGCCAATCTCGCGCTTTCAGCGGAAGAAGAGCAGATTCTCAAGTCAGTTTCTACTTCCGCACCAGGTAAAGGTTCACTCCCGCTATTCATCAATGGACGTGCGGGTAGCGGTAAGTCTACGATGTTGCTTTATTTATTTGCCGACTACTGCTACCGAAAGTACTATAAGCAAGGACATCGGCGTACCGAACCACTACCTGGTGAGCCTTTGTTTTTAACCTACAATGAGCGGTTACTAGAGGTAGCGAGAGATGGTGTTAAGACGTTGCTGTCCTCTCATCATCGCTTTGTTGCAGAGAGAAGTCAGGGAGATGAGAGAGACAGAATCGATCACTTCTTCCAGCCTTTTCAGCAATTTCTTTTTGGCTTGCTATCACCTGAAGAACGTCAGCGCTTTGATTTAGAAAAATACATTTCCTTTCATCGCTTCAAACAACTGTATCAGGGAAAAAGCCCCTCAGAATCCCTTGCCAAAGTTGTTCTCCACCTTCCCGAAGCCCGACAATATTCCCCAGAAATTTGCTGGCACGTCATCCGCAGTTTTATCAAAGGTTACAACCTGGAAGAGTGCATTACTCCTGAAGATTACCAGAAGGATGTACCCCGCAAAGAACGTACTATTTCAATTGAGAAATTCCAAGGCATCTACTACACGATTTGGGAACGTTGGTATAAGCGTATTACTCAAGAGCAAGGCTACTGGGATGACCAGGATTTAATTGCAAGAGTTCTCAAACTCAAGTGCTATCGCCCTGAATATACGGCAATTTTCTGTGACGAAGCGCAAGACTTTACAAGGCTGGAACTACAGCTAATTATGCGGCTGTCTATCTTCTCTCAATATCATCTGGGATATCAGCCAATTCACTGCCTCCCCTTTGCGTTTGCGGGCGACCCTTTCCAAACTTTAAACCCAACAGGCTTTCATTGGTCTAGTGTTCAGGCTGTATTTGATGCAGAAGTCATTACCGCGCTTGATCCAGCCGAGCAATTAAAGCTGGTGATTAATTTTCAAGAACTTTCCTTTAACTATCGTTCTAGTCCACCGATTGTTCAAGTTACTAATTTAATTCAATTGTGGCGCCATGTTCTGTTTGACATTCATGAACTCCAACCCCAAACACCATGGCAGCAAGGCAACTTTCCCTCACCTCAAAAGTTCATCCTCAATGCCAATATCAATACAGAACAACTTGCGGATTACATCAAAGACACCATTATCATCGTGCCTTGTGAAGAAGGCGAAGAAGCGGCTTATGCTCAAGCTGATGAAGTCCTATCAGAAATTTTTCCCCAATCCTTAGAATCTGAGCCTCTGAAGAATGTCTTGAGTGCGATTTCTGCGAAGGGATTGGAGTTCAAAAAAGTTATTCTGTACAAGTTTGGCGAAGACTGCAATCGCAGTGTTTGGAATCTCAGGAGCCAAAGTACAGACCAACGAGTCAAGGTAGAATACTTTTTTAACAAGCTTTATGTTGCGGCGAGTCGAGCAACTGAGCGTTTGTTTGTTGTAGATTCCGAAAAAGGCGATCGCCAATTGTGGCAATATGCTAGTGATGAAGCCCTCTTGCAAGCAATACTGAGACACGCCAGAAACAAAGCGCGTTGGGAAGCAAGTGTACAAACAATCAGCATTGGTACGCCTAAAACCGCTCAAGAATTACGCGAAGATGACCCAGTATCAATTGCCCAAGAATTCGAGAGAAAGGGATTAAATTCTCAAAATCCGGGTTTACTCAGACGTGCTAGACAGTTCTACAGTGATTTTGGAAACACAGTAAAAGCCAACTTTTGTGAAGCCTGGGCGTTCAAGTTTGAAGAGCAATTCCAGACGGCAGGTAGCCTCTTTCTTCAGGTGGGTGAAGCGGATGAAGCTTGGGAATGCTTCTGGGAGGGATTATGTTGGTCAGAATTAGTTACTTGGTGCAACCAACACCCGGAAAGCCATACTGTTGAGGGGGAGATCGCTAACTTTATGGTTGCTCCGTTACAGGATTTACAGGCATTAAACAATTTTACATTAGTTATTAGTAATCAATTGTCAGTAGTGAGCGACGATGCCAAAACACAATTGACAACAGATAACAAACTATTGACTCATCATAAACAATGGAAAAAAGCGGTAGAAGAATATGCAAAGCGTCTTGAGATGCTACTAAATGATGCTGAATTTAATTTCAATGGATGGCAGCAGTGGGGAGAGGTTTTAGAAACGTTGGAATCTGCTGGATACACAGGCAGCAATCTTCTAGCAGGGGAATGTTTTTACCGTGCCAAAAATTATGAACGAGCGGTTCGTAACTGGGAAGAGGGTGGTGCTACACAAAAGTCTGAGTATAATCAAGCGAAAGTTTTACTATTAGGTTATCCCGATGGTTTAGAGTATCTAGAAAAAGCGGGAGAAGCTGATAGGATTATTACTGAATGGGAGCGAGCGGTAAAACCACGCGATCGCAGATGGCTCAAATATGTCGCCCCATCCCTAGAAGCCAAGCACCAGTATGAACAAGCTTTTGTTGTCTATGTTTGGTTGGATGAATTAGTCAAGCTAAAAGCTTGCTTTGAAACCGCAAGTCAAGGGACACCTAAGTTCAAGCTCTTTACTGTTCTCTTTCAGTATTTTTATCGCAAGAAGCATTTCGCTGATGCAATAGAAGCCGTTGAAAGGTATCTGCCTAATGTTGTCGGTTCCGAACATCAAAAAGCAGGGTTAAAGTTTGATGTGGTGTATGAAATTGCTTGCTCAGAGTTAACGCCAGATGACCTAACAAAGGGCTATCGTAAACGGTATGAAAGATTTATCAAAGAACAGATATTATCCTCTTCTGAGTGGCAGGATTATCTATCCATACAGCAGCTAGGAGTTGCTCTAGAAAAGATTGGCTCAATTGTAGAAACCTTGGAGTTTTACGAGCAATTTGTTGGACATTCTGAGGAACACTTGCGCCAATTTGCACGAGAACGCTGGATTGCAACAAAGAAGCGGCAGGAGGATTACGCCAGAAAGCAGAAGCAATTTGATAAAGCTTCAAAAACTCACTCAGAAATGCTTAAGAAAGCCCGGAATTGGTCAATTCAGCAGCAAGCAGTCCCCCTTGAACCGCCACTATCTCCAAAAGAGCGTCCAACTCCTCTAATTCCTGAATCAGCAGCTATCCAGACTTCATCAAAATCACCAACTGCCACAAAATTGGTGATCAAAGGATTGCTAACTAATACGAAAGTAGAGCAACTAGAGGCAGGAGTCGTTAGGTTTAGTGTGCGTCACTTAGTTATCAAAGTGATGAGGCATAGTAAACAGGTTCTTATTACTGATGCACTCAACAGTCGGGAAGTGCGAGTAGATGGAGCGCAATCTAAGATCAGTATTGGAGAAGCGATCGTAGAGGCTGTTGGTAGCAAGCAATTATCCTTTGCCCTCTCCACAAGTGGCTACAGTGGCAATTTAATCTATGACCTAGAAAAGCTACACCTAGAACTCAATATTCAAGGCTACCCTCACAAAATTTCTATTGAGCTATAGCTAGTGCAAGAAGGCAGAAGCTTCCAACTATGTCAACAAAATCTCCCCTAAATTCAAGATGTAATTTTATAGCTGTTGCCGTAAAGGTTGGGACAGATTTATCAGCCCAAACAACCACGTACTACTAATAAACCCTCTGTCCTCTGCCTTCTGCTATAAATGCACATTAGCTTATTGGAATTGACCATCTGGACTAGAGGGGAGTTCAAAGGAAGGACTTGGTGGTGGATTTAAGATATTTTGCCATGCCTGAATTTGTTGTTGAGCCGAGGAGTAAGCTTCAGTACCGGAAGGAATCAATCTTGCGATCGCGATCGCTTCCGCCATATTGTATGATGAGCGATCGTTTGCCATGGATAACAGTTGATAGCTCCAACGATTGACCACAAGCCTCGCATTGTCTCTAGAACTCGATGCCGTTGGCACTTGTCTTGCCACTCGAATCGCGGCTGAGAGGGCTTCCGGTGTACCCGGATTGGCAGTTTGGTAAGCTTCCTGTAAACGTTGCTGACCCCTGACTTCCGTCTGCCAGCGATTGACATCGCCTTGTGCCTCTCGATACAGCGCTCTTCCAGATTGAATTTGCTGTGCGGCAGTTATTGCGGCGGGAAGGTTACCAGCGGAGGCGAGACTACGTGCTTGGTCAAGGTAAGGCTGGTCTTGTGTTCGCTGGATTGTATCTGTCCACTGCCTGATTTTGTCTTGTGCTTCCCGGTAAAGGGTACGACCAGGGGCAACCCGGCTAGCTTCCTGAACCGCTTCTTGCAAAGCCGCAATCCCACCAAGATTGGCAATTTGTACCGCACGGTCAATATAGGGTCGGTCTTCGATTGTCTCGGCTTGGCTAGTCCAACGGGTAATTTCTTTACGCGCTTCCTGATAGCGGGGATTACCATTAGGAATCTCTTCAGCTTCTGCGATCGCAGCCCTTAAGTCACTTGTCAGACCGGAATTCGCAAATGTCCGCGCTCGTTCCAATCGAGTCACATCTTCAGTTTCTCGCTGCCAACGACTAATCAACTGCTGCCCCTTCTCATACAGGGGACGGTCTGGAGTCAGCTTTTGGGCCGATGCGATCGCCGCTTCCAAATCCGTTGCCGTTCCGGATTCTGCTGAGGAGATTGCATTCGCTAAGTCAATTAAGTCAGCTTTCACCTCCGGTAATTTGACGCTGGCGGGAAGTTTATTGGCAATCTCTAAAACACCTTGCCAGTTACGCCTCTCAAGTCTGTCTTGTGCAATCTTGACCAGTTTATTCCCAGACTCCGCAATCAAATCTTGCGCCTCTTTGTAGGCAAAACTTTCACGAGGGATAGTTTCCGCCTGTTTAATCGCTGCTAGGATATCATCTACCCTACCCGTTTTACTGAGCTGGTAGGCTTTATCGAGCTTCGCACTCGCTTCCCGTCCAATCTGAATCAAATCAACCAGCTTGTCATACTTGACCGTTGCCCAGAACTTATTGTCTACATAAGTGAGTTTTACGGCTTCTCTAAACGCCAGGTTCCAGTTTGACTCTTTTAACTGGTTCTCGGCTTTCTGATACAGTGCCTCTGCTTTTGCCCAGATTGACTGCCAACGCCCTATCTCCGTTTCTACCAGCTTGTATGCCGCGACATGAGTCGGAATGCGTCTAGCAATCTTGATCGCTTCATTCAGCTGACCCGCCTGAAACTTTTCTTCACCAATTTTCAGGATATCGCGTGACCACTCTTCGATATTGCGGTCAATTTCTGGGCGCAAGGGGTGGTCTTTCGGTAAAGCCTCAACTAAGGCGATCGCTTCTAGTAAATTTTCCGCTGTCTGCTTGTTGGCTGCAATCTGGGCACAATAAAGCCGCATCGATGCTGATGCCGTAGGCCAAAACGTCGCCGGACAGTTCGGAACGGCTGGCAGCTTCAACAACAGCGCCACGGCGATAAATCCCACGCTGCCAAAACCCAAGACAATTAACGCTACCCCTACCTGCAAGTTGAACTTAAAGCGTCGCCTAGCTGGCTGTCTTAGCTGTGGCGGTGGGGGTGAAGGCACTCCCGGTACAGCCTGTTGAGGCTCTAAATGCTGTTCAACCATTGGATACAGTTGTTGCGATGGCAAGCTTGAAGCAGGACGCTTAGCTGTAGAGTCACTTCTCTTGCGTTGCCGCCCGTTCAGGCGACCGGGCTGGGAAGGCTTCGAGGTAGGCCAACGGTCAGGAATTTCTCGATTTCTGGTCATAACTCACACCACTACGCGCTACGCTTGCTCCAGCGTGCTTTGTAGCACTCTTAGTAGTTGCAATCCTACCCTCCATGGACAGAAAAAGCTACTTTCTATCTCAATGGTGTTGTTTTATTGTCACTACTGGCAAGCACTACTATCATGCCCTTAATGTAGAACCTTGTCGCCACCAAATCTTCTACAACCATTGTTCAGCAATGCGTTGAGGAATTACAATACTTTTATCGATCTTCTATTTTTGCTCAAGATCCACAAGAGTTTTTGCATTTTGTGAACATTGACTTTCAGAGGCTGGCACTAACAACGAACAGGGTCAATCTTACACAATCTGGGTAACGACAAGGCAACTAACAATTCTAACGATAGATACTATCAAACCGATTCGGTTCGCAAATCCTCAATCAACTGAGCCAGTTCATCAGAACTCGCCTGGTAAACTTCCCCGCAAAAATGGCAAGTTGCTTCAGCGCCATTGTCTTTTTCAATCATATCCTGAAGTTCCGCTTCACCCAGCATCTTCAACGCCCCCAATACGCGATCAAACGAGCAACCACAGTGAAAACGTACCATCTGGACTTCTGGCAGAATCACCAAATCCATATCGCCCAGTAGCTGTTCAAAAATCTCTGGCAATGTCTTGCCTGCTTGTAGGAGGGGTGTGAATCCTGCCAGCTTAGCAATGCGTCCTTCTAGAGTTTGCACTAACGCCTCGTCTCTAGCCGCTTTGGGCATTACTTGGATTAATATACCTCCAGCAGCCGTAACCCCTTCTGCCCCAACAAACACACCAATAACTAAAGCTGATGGCGTTTGTTCGGAGGTGGCGAGGTAGTGAGCAATGTCATCCCCGATTTCACCAGAAACTAGCTCAACCGTACTGGAATAGGGGTAGCCATAGCCAACATCCCGGACAACATAAAGGTAACCATCTGGACCCACTGCTTTTCCAACATCAAGCTTACCTTGCTCATTCGGTGGCAGTTCAACCCCTGGATTGTCTACATAACCCCGCACAGTTCCATCCAATCCAGCATCAATGAGAATTCCCCCAAGGGGACCTTCACCCCTAACGCGAATGTTGACCCTCGACCCTTCTCGCTTCATACTAGAGGCAAGTAATAATCCCCCAGACATAGTACGACCTAGTGCGGCAGTCGCAACATAAGAGAGCTTGTGGCGCTGTCGGGCTTCTTCGGTGAGGCGTGTTGTAATAACACCGACAGCTCGAATGCCACCCTCCGCCGCTGTGGCGCGAATTAACTGATCAGCCATGAAAACCTTACACTTCTTAACAGTCTCTATTTCTATTTTAGGTCTGTCGGCTAGAGTGAGAGTTAATCTTGAGAGGCGAGTTGAGTGATTGTGGCACTCTAAACTGTTTTAGGACTTGCGAAAAAATAAGACCCGTGCGATCGCCTTGTGGCGGTACCATTGAAGAAGTGAAGGTCAAAAAAGGCGATCGCATCAAAAAAGGTGACAGAATCCTCAAACCTGACCAAGCCTTGCCTCAAACAGCAGTTGACCGTCTCTCTAAATCTGTCGAACTAACAGGTGTCTGCTTAAATATAGAGGCTTGGTAGTAATAAGCTCAGGAAATAGCTATGGCACAACTCACACAACAAAAGTGCGATGCCTGTACCAAAAACTCGCCACCCGTGACCAAAGAAGAGATAGCCGAACTCAAGCCTCAGATTCCTAACTGGAACATAATTGAGCCAGAGGGAGAACTACGTCTGGAGCGCACCTACAAATTCCAAGATTTCAAGACAGCCCTAGCCTTTACCAACCAGGTAGGAGAAGTAGCTGAGGAGCAAGGGCATCACCCAGCTTTGTTAACAGAATATGGCAAGGTAACAGTGACTTGGTGGACTCATGCCATCTCTGGGCTACACAAAAACGACTTCATTATGGCAGCAAGAACGGATGAACTTGCCAGTGAATTGGCTAGCAAATAATAAAGGAAGCGGCTTGTGACCAACTGGGTGGGGAATGTTCATCTCCCCATCTCGCCACTCCCTTATTTCTCCAGCTTGTAAAGGTCATGGTTCAGCAGTGGCTGCATTGGGATCAGTTGCATAACTTGGGATTGATCCACTTCCCCTTCCCTCCTAGAATTAAACGAATCGGGAGTCCACCACTGAATCAGCCTAAGCAGCAAGAGGAACCATGACTAATCGCCCCATCATCCTTGGCATTGTCGGTGATAGCGCCGCCGGAAAAACAACACTGACGAAGGGAATTGCTCAAGTATTGGGAGAAGATGACGTCACGGTTATCTGTACGGATGATTACCACCGCTATGATCGCAAACAGCGTGCTGAAATGGGAATCTCGGCACTGCATCCCGACTGTAACTACCTCGATATCATCCATCAGCACCTAAGTTTGCTACGCACGGGACAACCAATTCTGAAACCAATCTACAATCACAGCACGGGTGAGTTTGCTCCGCCAGAGTACATCAAGCCGAGTAAGTTTGTGATTGTTGAAGGATTGCTTGGTTATTCTACCCGTGGGGCACGCGAGTGCTATGATGTGAGGGTCTATTTGGCACCACCGGAATCTCTACGCACACAGTGGAAAGTCAAGCGTGATACTCGTAAGCGTGGCTACACTGAGGAACAAGTTCTTGAGCAACTGAGAAAGCGTGAATCGGATTCAGAGGAATTTATCCGTCCTCAGCGCAAGTGGTCAGATATCGTCGTTAGCTTCTACCCACCAGACGAGGCAGGTGAAGGGAATGATTTACTGCTGAATGTACGCCTAGTACTCAGACCTAACATCCCACACCCCGATTTGTCTAGAATTCTTAACCCCAGCACATCTCATCTCAGTTCAGCTATCCGTTTAGAACTAGACCGGGATATGGGTAAGCCAGTTGATGTTCTAGAAATTGATGGTCATGCCACTAGCGAACAGGTAAAGGAACTAGAACGGATGCTTTGTAACGAGATTCCGTACTTGGGTAAATTCTGTAGTCTGGAAGGCAATCAAGAGCTTGGCACAGTCGTTGGTACAACTGGAGAAACACTCCAAAGTTATCCACTAGCTCTTACGCAACTACTCATTACTTATCACATGCTCAAGGCTGCCAACATCTATCAGGCAGACCAACCAGTCACTGTTCCTAGTCCCTCCTGAACGGGTTCTACTCCACTGAGGCAAGGTTGAAGCTGAAGTGACACTTATATAAGTTTGCTGATTGACTGACAAAACTTCCTGAGTTCCTATTCAGTTAAGCCTTCTAGTTTAGTTGTGCTTGCAAAGTAAAAGCTGTTACTTTGTCGGGATTCCAGGGAATTCTATGAGTAAGTCCTCTAAATTTGTCAGTTAGTCAGCGTTATCGAGTGCATCTATGACTTACAGCTTAAGAATTGCCGATATTCCAACTAGTGAGCGTCCTCGTGAGCGATTAATGGCTCTAGGAGCCAGAAATATAGGGACAGCAGAACTGATAGCAATTTTATTAGGCACAGGTCAAGGTAAAGGTAAGCTCTCTGCTGTGGGTTTGGGGCAATACATCTTGCAGGAGTTAAGCCAAAATCAACGTGATCCGATGGAGGTGTTACGGGACATTAATCATCAGGAATTGATTAATATCCATGGTGTCGGACCAGCTAAAGCGACAACAATTTTGGCAGCAGTTGAACTAGGAAAACGAGCGTTTCTATCTCGACCGACAGAACGTACAGTAATTGATAGTCCTGTAGCGGCGGCAGCTAGCCTCAGTCACGACTTGATGTGGCAAAATCAAGAGCGATTTGCGACCATACTGCTAGATGCGAAGAATCAATTGCTAGGAACTAAAGTAATTACGATTGGCACAGCAACGGAGACATTAGCACATCCCCGCGATATTTTCCGAGAAGTACTGCGTCAGGGAGCGACACGAGTGATTATTGCTCACAATCATCCAACAGGCTGTGTTGAACCCAGTCCAGAAGATATTGTTTTAACCGAACGACTCTTGAAGGCAGCACAATTACTCTGTATTCCTCTACTGGATCACCTGATTCTAGGTGATGGCAACCACCAGAGTTTGCGAGAGACGATGACGGCATTGTGGGACGAGTATCCACAGGGAGAATAATGCTATTTGCTCTAGTTGTTGCGTGGCGCTACCTTATGCTAAATTAGGAAACCTTGGGCGATTGGCACAGTGGTAGCGCGCTTCCTTCACACGGAAGAGGTCACTGGTTCGAAACCAGTATCGCCCACTTGTTGTGTACAGTGACTAATTAATTGTCGTCGGTGACAAATTAGTGTCGTTAAGACTAATTAAGTGTCGCTGTGACAAATTACTGACGCTTAACTGGCAGTGACAAATTAATGTCATTTTTTGACTATCTATATAGAGATAGTGTGAAGGAAGCGCGCCTTTCAATCCACCCTAACATGATATATAAGTCTCGGAGATAGTCCTGTGGTAAGGACTTAGGCTATTCAACCCACCCCTAGCTGGGATGGTCATTGTTCACATTTTGCTTCATGGAAGGCAGCTCGAACTTTTTTATATCGGAGGCATCCTGGTTTAGTAAGCAGTTCTGAGACGCGATCTTCGGTAGGATATTCCCCATGCCTATGAAGATGTAGTGTAACCTGTCGAACTTCCTGGCAGTATTGCTCAATTAAGCTAACAGAAGGCTGACGCTGGTATGGGACAGGCAGGCAAAGCACTTAGACAAGTACTGGAAACCTACGGCATCAGTCAGAGCAGTCTGGCAACTGCATTGGGGGTTGACCGCCCTATCGTATTTCACTGGTTTCATCAGCAGACTGATCCCACAGCCGAGACAGTTGCAGAAATTGTCAAGGCAATTCGGGGTATCAATCCAGAGGCTTCTAAAGAGTTCGTCAAGCTATATTTAGGAGATTGTACAGAGGATGAGCCAACAGCTCTGGCTATTCCAGCATCCAGCCAACTTCCTCAGTCTGATGAGGTCAACGTTTCTGCGCTTTCCAGGTTGTTTACAGATACGACAACTTCATACAAGTATCTTTTCTTTATTTCGCTCTTGGATATCTTAAAAAGGCGACAATTTGAAGTTCTCTCGCCTATAAGTTTTCAAGAGATAATCGTTGAAATGCTAGCTAATGCTTGGTATCCACATACATACTTCAAGTTATCATTCGGAGCGCAAGATAAAATCGCACAAAAACTTGATTCTCTGACTCTAGAGGTTAGTGAGCCAATATTGAAATTTACAGATACAGACAAAAAAATATTACGTAAGGCAATTGCATCCCAGAATTTGAATGGCGTGATTTCTTATCTTAGAAAATATGTGCCATTTCGTCTTATTATTCCGTTTCTAGAGAAAGAATTAGAAGGTATTAACCGAGCTAGAGGAAATGAATTAGATGTTGCTATGCCTGCTATCGCAGAAAAGTATTTTCAATCTCGAAAGCCTTTTTATTGCTTTGAATCTACTAAATACAAAGACTGTCAATCAGTTGTTATTCATCCTGACTGGGCTGAATATATAGAGAAGCACTACACCATAATTCGTGGATGGGCTTCTTGGGAATGGCTGAACTATATGCAACGGAGGAATCCTAGCATTCCTGGTATTGTCAACAAAATTTTTATACCTCAACAAAGAGGTTCTTTATCTAAGCAAAAACAATATTGGAAGCTAGTATTAGAGCATAGAAATATAAAATGTATTTATTCGGGTCAAACTTTGAGTTTAGATAATATTTCTCTCGATCATTATTTACCCTGGTCATTTGTTGCTCACGATCAGCTCTGGAATTTAATCCCGGTCATTCCAGAAGTAAATTTATCAAAATCTAATAATTTACCAGCACAACTCTATTTTGCAGATTTTGTTTTTGTTCAGCATCTTGGACTCACTATCTCTTATGAAAATCTAGGAGAGAAATCATGGACTAATCATGTGGAGTCGTATATGAGTGATTTGAAAACTAGCCCAGAAGATTTACTAGACAGAGAGAGGCTAAGGAATGCTTATGAAGCTACAGTTCAACCATTAACGACCTTAGCAGCAAAACAGGGATTCACTTCAGATTGGCTTTATCCCAGTCAATGAAGAAGTAATCAATCACCGAGTTGCCGATCGCATTTACCATTGCATGACTGAAGAATTCGGCAACGCGAACAGTGTAGATCATGAATACGGCGATCGCGCTGAAGAAGCCGTCAAACAAGCCGCTAAATAGGTGGCTCAGCTAGTTCAAGCTTCACCTAGCAAAGCGAAGTTGAGTTCCTGCAAGCCTGCTGCTATGATTTCCTGTTGGTATTGGGGTGAAGAAGACTCGCCAATGTGCTGTTGCAATTCGGCTACTCGCTGTTGCATCGTGTGTATTTGCTCTTGCAGGTCGCCTGACATCACAACACTCCTCTTCACCAATAGTTTTTTCTCGCCACTGATAACGATCTACGAAACCGAGTTGTATAGTTCGGGGATATGGTGTGGAGTCATGAAGACTCTGAACTCGTCAGGTAGAGTAAAATCGATTGCCGGACGATGCCAGAAGTAGGAGAAGCGGAATCCAGCATCAATACCATCGCCGTGAACAATATGTTCCCAGCGATCGCGAGTAATAAAGGAGGCTTCTAGGAGGAAGCAGTGACGGCGGTTTGTTATTTTTGTATCCAGCCAGCAGATATCAGCGATTCCCAGCTTGCGGATAATTTTCAGATTCGTTAAACCACTTTCTTCGTGAATTTCTCGATTCAGTGCTGCTTCAATAGATTCTCCTGATTCAATTCCACCTCCAGGAATTTGGATCGGTGATTCTTCACAGTCTGGATGCTCGAACAGCAGTAATTCGTAAAGGCTTTTAACATTCTTTCGGATGATGAATGCACCAACTCGTTCAGATACTGGGTAATTCATGCAAGCAAACTTTCTATCTAGTTAAGGCAACCTCGATTTAGATTCAATTAGCGCCTCGCAATTTCCGCACTAGAAATCTACACAGCACGATTGCACTGATAATTTCTGAGGCATCAATTTTCCTTAGGACTTACGCAATTGCTCGTTTAAACACTATTCATATCTATAGGGTGCCCCGTGACGCACCCTATAGATATGAATAGATAGAGGTTCTGCGTAAGTCCTGCCCTAACCCAAAAGTAAGTTATTTCGGCACGACTCCTAAGCAGTAATCGCCTGTCCAACTTGAGTCAAGAATCGGAACGCCTTCACGATATGACTCGCGCACTCAGTGGGTGAGGTTGCGTAAAAGGCACGCCAAGCAGCAGCCTTATATTCGTCATACTGGTTGGCTTTTTCGGGGTACCGCTCTAGCCATGCTAACCGCACGGCATGACCGATCAGAACATCCAGCACCACATATTCTTCAATTTGTAACTCAGGATTGCGCTCTAAAATTGCGGCAAGTTCCATCAATGCCTCAATATTCACACTGCGATATTCCGGTGCCTCGATCTTATTGAGCAAATGCTCCACCCGCAGTGCGAAGTTCTTTTCCCCCGGTGTCATCTCTGAAAGAATTAACTGGCTATCTAAACGATTACGGCGCTCCAATTTATCGCCAATAACTAAGCCCTTGCACTGCTTCATGACTCGCCAAACACTGGGATAAAAGTCTTTGGGAACACGACCCGCACTACCATCTAGCTGACGCTTCCTCACCCAGCTACCAATCGAGTAAAGTTCCTCCTCTGTCTCATCCTGCCCCCCCGATAAGACAGCCCAGTCGATTCCTTGTTGAGGCTGTTTGACGTGCAATGATTCCTGCTGGCGTAGCTTTTGGTTCATTCCTTCATAGCCGACTAAACAAGAACGGACACGCATTTTGATTTCACAGGGGCTAGCGTGCATCAGTTGTTCATAGGCTTCATCCTGAGTAACCCCTCGCTCAGCCGCCAACTCGCTGGTTAAGAGGAGAATGAGATAGCCAACCCGTAGCGTCAGCAAACCATCCAGTAAACCGGGTTCTGATTTAATGAGGATACCAAGGTAGACCAGGATTTCTTGGGTAAGAACGCGATCGCGAATATCCTCCCGACAAAACTCATCAATTTTCGCCCGGATTTCCTGGTGCGACATCGGGTTTTTAATCAACGATGCCTCACTATATGCCCTGCCAACCGTAATCTGTTTCCCACGCACCAAAATATCAGTCACCGCATCCGACAAGCTGATATCTACCTTATTCAGCAAACCTGCCGCTTGACGCACGATTCCCCAATAAGGAGAAGCTGATTCCATACCCGCTTTGATGTAAACTTCATTGAGCAAATCCGCTACTGTCACGGGTACTCCAGGTCCACCAAATCCGGTATCAAAATCTAACCCCCGCAAACGCCTGAGAGTACGTAACAGCTCAATTTGCTCGTAAAGGTTTTGCGACTCCCGTAAACTGTCTAGCAATAACTTGAGGTTCGTTTCACACTCCAGCAGAAACTCCTGGGTGTGACTTAAAGGACCATGTTTCCCAAAATGGCTATTGAGGTAGTAGCAGCGCAATGCTGCATCTTTGACGGCTGATTGTGTAAATTCAAACTCATGCAGAAAATCAATCCGCTCAGTTCCTGCTGTCAGCATCAACTGGTTGAGACGCCCTAGTTTCACCCGAACACCATTGCACAAGCCATCTTTCAATTCTTGGATCAACGCGAGTACTGGTAATTGGGGATTAGTGCTAGGGTCAGGAACAATATTACTTCCCACACTTCCATTGCCCATTGCCGCGTCAGCCTCTGTTTGTAACATGCTGTGAGTCAATAGCAGCGTGATTGTCGGACGCCCCAACTCTCCCCAGTGGCGTTGAATATAAGTGAGTTCACTTTTAATCTGATCAACCAGAAAATGATAGTCAAGAGTTAGGTAGAACTGCTGTTGGTCTAGAAACGCAGGCAGGAAGACAATCGTCTCTCGCCCTATCCGAAAGATTCGCGATGTCGTTAGACTCCGTAATCGTCGAACCGGGCGTCCTGTCAACGCCAGCAAGTCACAGCGACCCATTTGAGCATAAACCGCTGACAGTTCGGTGGCTTGCCGTACCTGCACTGGCTCTACCTGTTTCGGTGTCTGCGTTGCAATGCCATAAGCTGCCAGTTTCGCTTTTAGATCTTCATCCTCTGCGAGCAAGGCAATTTGTACAACTGGGTCTTGGTGACGTCCTATGCTCAAATGGCGTCCCAAAGGGTCAATATCACCAGGGGCGAGTAATCCCTCACTCAGCAACTGACCTAGAAAGTACAAACTCTGCGCCCATACCAAAGGGAGGTTATCATTCGGAAGACGCGGCTGACTATGAGGTGACTTTCGCTCCGCTTCTATATTCTCATGGGGAACGTAATACACTTCCGGTAGTAACCCAATACCGTCTCGCTCCACTAGTAAACCTTTTAAACGCTCCTGATACTTTTGGACTTGCTCAGTGTCTCCTCGAAACAGAGCATCTAGCAGCAGGTAGCTAAAAAACAAAGGCCATTCGCACTCGATATGCTCAAACTTTTGCAGTTCCCAGGGTTCGTAATGTAGACGAGTCGTGTCTTCCAAAACGGTCTGGTGCCCATCTCTCAAGAAGCGTTTGCAGCCATAGCGACCCTCTAGTTTTTTAACGATGTTGCTTCTGGTACGTTCAATTAGCTGGGCATCTTCTACGGCAAAAGCGGGGAACCCGATCGCACTTAAAAGAGCTGCATCCGTTTCTTTTGAGCTAGATTCACGAGGCAATATGGATTTTAGTGTGATTCGCGATCGCGCAATTTCATCGGGTAATACATGAATTACTGATGCTTCTGAACCATGAACACCGAATAAATCCAGCCCATTGATCGCTTCCAATGCGGCTTTTGCCATCCCGACAGAACTGGCATTTAGTTCAGGATTGCCGTGATTTGCCTTGTTGCCTCGCTCCCAAATTCCATAATCAGGAGTCCGATACGTCCGACCAATGTAATAAACAAGATTTTGGACAAAATGGACTTCATCGATTGTAAAGATGATGTGTAATCCCGATGCAGTCATCTGAGCGAGCATCAGCAGGAATAGAGAAGTCGCATCAAGTTGCAAGTGACCCCATTGGTCATCGCCTACAACCACATCGCCTGTACTGGTGTTGTACTTTGCGTGCAGGGCATCCAAGAGGGATTGGGTTTCTTTAAATCGTTCTACTTTGTGCGCTTGCCGCATCATGCAGAACAAAAGCCCGCGCATTAGCTTGACAACACTCTGTTCTAGTTCAAAAGTACGCCCCCCATCACCATCCAGCTTGCGGTAAGCCAAACCTAATCCCCAAACCGCCAAAATGCTGTAAACGTTATCACGTACCCAAGCATCGGTATAGTTACCGTGGGCATTAATTGCGGTACTGGCTGGTAGAAGTCCCGTAATTGGGTTTTGACGATTGAGAATCACCGCTTTGATTTGGTGATAATAATCGTCCAATCGAGCTGGTAGCTGGGAGTTGATGATAGACATACCGATCTCTCGATAATTTCTGAAATTTTGATTGGTTGCAAAAGTCGTCAATTGCTTATTTCAGACTTTACACACAATTCATCTAGCTTGGTAAGGAGATTATTGCCGTTTTGCAAAATATTGGTTACATTAATTTACAAGGATGTTTACAAAACGTCATTAACGGAGCAAAAACAATGCAAGAAGATCGCAACGATGTAAAGTTTGGCTTTACGCCTCAAGCTGAAAACTGGAATGGTCGTTTAGCCATGATTGGCTTTGTTGCCGCTCTAATCACTGAATATGTATCTGGTCAAGGTGTCTTACACTTCTGGGGCTTAATGTAATCTCCTAGCTTAGTGCAATCTCTATTAATCTCAACGGATAGCTGGGTGTTCTTTACAGGAACCCCAGCTTTTTAAAACGCGGTTGGCGGTCCACTATTAATGATTCAAGAGATACACTTATCACCTTAGATGTTTAACTAACTTGTTTTAGGAAAAGGTTAAGGGTGAACAATTAAGGAGAAATGTTTGATGTAGTTATCGCTCTCCTTTTCCCATGAGCTGGTATTGCAATTAAATGTGCAATAGCTTAGTAATTTAGAAGAAAACTACAAGGGGCGACGATGCCGCCGCCCCTGCAATTGACTCTAAGAAAGCGAAAAGCTACCTAACGAATGTATTCTTTGAGAATGCTATTGCGATTAGGATGGCGTAGTTTGCGGAGAGCTTTGGCTTCAATTTGCCGAATTCGTTCGCGAGTAACGTTGAAGATTTGACCGATTTCTTCTAGCGTCTTCATCCGTCCATCGTCTAATCCATAGCGTAGACGGAGAACGTCACGTTCACGAGGGCTAAGGGTATCAAGGACGCTTTCGAGGTCTTCCCGAAGTAGATTTTTTGAAACTTGATCTTCTGGAGTTTCGCCATCAGCTTCAATGAAGTCTCCAAGGCGAGAGTCTTCTTCTTTACCAATTGGTGTTTCTAAGGAGATGGGAAGTTGAGCAGATTTTGCAATAAACCGCAGCTTCTCGATGGTCATTTCCATGCGATCGGCAATTTCTTCTTCTGTAGGCTTGCGACCCATTTCTTGAGAGAGAATCTTGGTAGTTTTTTTGATCCGTGAGATCGTTTCGTAGAGGTGAACAGGTAAGCGGATGGTGCGAGACTGATCAGCGATCGCTCTTGTGATCGCCTGCCGAATCCACCACGTAGCGTAGGTGGAGAACTTATAACCTTTTTCGTGATCAAACTTTTCAGCGGCTCGAATTAGACCCAAAGAGCCTTCTTGAATCAAGTCTTGGAAGGACAAGCCTCGATTCATGTATTTCTTGGCAATTGAGACAACAAGACGCAAGTTTGACTGCACCATTTTGTCTTTTGCCCGACGACCGAGGTAAAGGCGATGTCGAAAGGCTGGTAAAGCCATATTCACCTCAGTTGCCCATTCGCTGTCTTGTGGTTCGCGTTCTAATTGATCGAACAAGCGCTCCCGTATCCGCTCTAGTTCCAACAAGTCAGCAATTTTTCGAGCCAATTCAATTTCTTCATCTGCCCGCAACAGCCGAATTCTTCCAATTTCTTGCAGGTAGAGGCGAATTGAGTCTTCTGTATAGTGCTTCTTTTTTGTTTGTGTTCGACGACGGGTAGAGCGCACCTTACCAGGCTTACCGTCTTCTTCATCCGATTGAGCGTCTACAAGCTCATCTCGGTTCACGTCATCCTCGATTAAGAATTCCAGCTCATTCTCAGGCTGAGTGATTGTTGCGAGATCTAAGTTTGCCTGGGTCATGCCTTTTTCCTCATGCTCCTTCAGTTAAAGACCAGTAGATGATGTTTTTTAATCTACTTGAGATTACGTTGCCAGCGAATAACTTTCTCTTGCATTCTAAGGTTTTATTTGATAAGTGAGTATGAGAAATAAGATCGGCTCATTTCTTTACACTCAACCGATGAGTGAATGCGTTATGTCGTTAGTGTTAATGCTGGCTTCTGTTGAGACTTTTTGATTGTAGCCTTAAATACCAAAAATGTACGACGGTTTTAGCTTCAATCTTTTAATGGCGTAGTGAGCTTATAAAGCGCTTTCATACAAAATAATGTTCATGAAAATGATGCCCCATGATGAATTCCTTTTCCTTAAGTTGCTACGTGCGGCGGCTGAGTGCAAAGTTCTAGTTTTTGCAGTTAGCCCTGTTTCAGCAATCATAGACTGTTTCTACAAGCTGAATCCAGAACACTATTAAATGTCTGGTAACAGCGGTTGCCACATTTTTGTGTACCCATCGAAGTTCAAAAATTGGATTCATGCTTGCTGTTTTGCTGAATCTTTCCTAATTTACTCTAGCTTTGAACTTGAGCGTCCCAGTTAAATAGCTGAAATACACTCAGCCATTTTAATGAATTCATCTGACAGATGACTGTCATAGCGTGTGACAAATTCATTAGCTTACCTAGCCTTTTACTTAGTACAGATGTTCTATAATCATCTCGATTGATATCCCCTCTGACTACGTTAGCGAAGTTTTCCTGTAAGAAAAATATTTTCTACAGCCGAAGGTTAGAAATATGTCATGGCAGTTGTTCTAGCGTAAGACAGATGTAAAACAATTGTTCTAACACACAAAGCAAGTAGATGTGGGAAGTTTCTAGAAAAAAAAACTCTAAACGGTTTGCTAGTCGATGTTTGAAAACGACAGTATGGTGTTTGGCTACTAGTACACCACAGGCTTGACTAACGCTCGGCAAACAAGAGGAAGACCACATCAATTCGGGTAAAGCATCTTTGAGGAGAATGTTCTCCGTAACTTACCTTTCCTTGTAAGACAACAACTGCTAAGTCTGCTGCCATAACTGGTTGATCGTAACAAAATGATAACCCTGCTGTAGGAGCAGAGGAATTAACAGAGCCGTTGTTTGGGCAACATCTTGTCCTCCATAGTAGCCATCGTGTAAGACAATCAGCGACCCATTTTGTACCTGCCGTAGAACTCGCTGTACAACCACCTGGACACCAGGACGTTCCCAGTCTTCTGGAACAACACTCCACATCACAGTCCGATAGTTCCACTGGTGCAATAAATTCAAGGTTTGCGGTGTAAATAAACCATTGGGGGGGCGAACGTCTCGAATATTTTCTGGCTTAATCTGAGACGCTTGATCGTCACATAACGCGATCGCCAGCGCCGTGTGAATTGCCTTTTGAGTTTTTTCTAAACTCTCTCTAAGAGCCTCTGGTGTTAAAAGAGCAAAGGAATGATGATGATATCCATGTAACCCAATCCAATGACCGCGCTCATAAACAGTTTTTGCTACGGCGGGTGATCGATCTACGCAAGCACCCAACCAGAAAAAGCTGGCTTTGATATTGTAGTGGTCTAGGACTTGCAGGAGTTCTGGGGTGTATTGAGGATGGGGTCCATCATCAAAGGTAAGTGCGATCGCTCGTGAAGTCTTTGCACCTGTCCACAGGCAGCTAGGAAAGGACGGTTTAAGAATTTGGTACAGGATAGGATAAAGCGGTGCAAGCTGCATTCAGTCGTGATTCGTTAAAAGTTTTGATTAGTCAGGTGAGTTTTAAGTGTCTCTCTTCAAAGATGCTAACGCTTTCAGGCTCTAAAAACTAAAGCTTGGGTCAGCCAAAGTTAGTTGACCATCAAAAGCATAGACAGTAATTCGCAAGATATTTGAGGATTCAATCCTTAGCTCGGCATTGGGCGAGATCTGGGAATTAGAACCTGCTAGATTAGGTCCTGTAATCGAAGAGCGGACTAGGAGTTTTTCCTGGTGGTCATAGGCAGACAGAACAGTTCGTTGGGAACTGGTGACATAGCAGCAGAACATATTGACAGGTTGCGAGAATGTTGCTTCCAGCCAGCCGCTGTTTGGCGCACCCATGAGTACTGTGGTACCCGTTCGGGGTGGATACGCAGGATTTGAGGGTTGTAAGGCGATCGCGTTTTTAAAGGTAATGCCATAGTGATGAAACTGATGCTCCACAACTTCAAAGCATTTCAAATCTTCCAGGTTCAGGCAGATGCTAGAAGGTCTTATCACGAGTAAATTAGAGTCAAACTCAACTGCACCCCAACAAGGAGAAGCAATTACAGTTTGCGGCTTAGGGAAGTCAGTTGTTGATTCCAGGATTTCAGAATCAGCCTCTTTGACTTCATTCAACGGTTGAACACACTGCATTGCCATAACACTAATATGAACGCAATTTATCAAAATCGGAGAATCACCAACCCTATTGACGTGGAACAACCCAAAATACTTGGTTTGTCCGTGAGTCACAAATCTTTGAGGAAAAAACATTCTTGCATTACTCGGAATCCTCAATTCCCGGCTGCCGCTTACTTTCACAAGTTCTGACTAATCAGACTCCACACCTCAACGGCAATATACTCTCTCCAGAAAATAGACAATCAAGACTACAAAAATTTTGAAGCGAATTACTGATTAGAGTTTGTACCGTCTAAAGAAAAGCTTCCACACCCTAAAATACTTTGATGAAATAATAGTCCCAAAGTTCCTCGGCACTTATAGCAATAGGCACTTAGCTTAGAACATTAACGGGAGAAGAGCGTTCCTTAGAAGTGAGCCTATTTGACTGAAAGCTGACCGCTGAAAGCTGACTGCTGATTGCTATACCTTGTGCGCCATGGTAGGTGTTCCCAAACGATTGCGTCAGATTATTGTGGGGCAATGGGGGATAGGCTACAGGACGTTTTCTCAGAGCCTATTGCCTAGAAAGCCGCATTCTCTTCGATATCATGGGGAATCCACCAACAGTGAGACGTTCTCTGTTACCACAATCAGCGATTATGTCTACAGTGATGAGGTTTGGACATGATTGAGCCAAATGGCTTTAAACAGCACTCCGTAGTGACTTCGCTTGGAAGAATGGTGTATTACACAGCCGAAGAACTTCCTTGGTGGGGAACAGATGCTACTGAACCCAAAGAACTACCAACCTTAGTCTTTTTGCATGGCTTTGGTGGTGGTTCATCTGCCTATGAATGGTCAAAAGTCTACCCAGCATTTGCAACGGAGTATCGAATTCTAACACCCGACCTAATTGGTTGGGGTCGCTCTGAGCATCCAGAACGGAATTACCAGATTAACGACTACATCAGCACAATTATCGAATTCCTTGAGAAGACCTGCACAGAACCAACACCTGTAGTGGCGTCTTCTCTCACCGCAGCATTCACTATCCGTGCTGCGATCGCACGGCCTGACTTATTCAAATCTCTAATTCTCACAACACCCGCAGGGTTATCTGATTTCGGGGAAGATTACACACGCAGCTTTTTTGCTCAGTTGATCAAAACTCCTGTTCTCGATCGCATCCTCTATAGCACTGGCGTAGCAACTAGTGGGGGTATACGCAACTTCTTAGAAAACCGTCAATTTGCCCAAAGCAGCCGAGTTTATCAAGAAATTGTCGATGCCTATCTAGAATCAGCCCAACAGCCAAATGCTGAATATGCTGCTCTTTCATTTGTGCGGGGGGATTTGTGCTTTGACTTATCCCTATACGTTCCCCAACTGACTACCCCTACGGCGATTATCTGGGGACAAAAGTCCGAGTTTACTGGGCCAGAAATCGGTAAGCGCCTCGCTGATCTCAATCCTCAAGCAATTCGGGTCTTTCAACCTCTTGAAGATGTCGGCTTAACTCCTCAGTTAGAACTGCCTGCAGTAACAATCGGTTTAATTCGGCGATATTTGAAGTTGCTCAATTCGGAGACTGAGGGCTAGAAACTAAGAAGCGATGGGTGATAAGCAATTGAAAAGATTCTTGCTCATCGCCCATCGCTCAATCCTTAATTTCCGATCACTTCACTCTGACATCAATCACGCTGGCTTTGAAGTTGTAGTCCCTGCCCTCCAGCTCAATTGGTGTTCCAATTTTAATTTTGGTACCGGCTACCACGGGACCATCCTTGGTGATTTCTGCTGTCCCACCTAAGGTCATCACCATATCCGTGCTAAAAGAATTCGATCTGGGGTCAGGTAACTCTTTGACAGAGCCATCTGGCTGCGGCACAAGTACGGTTTTTGGTAGTTCTTCTACAGATTTAATGTCAACCTGACCAGCAGGTTGATTACGAATGATGATACTGGTCTTCGCATTCTGCTCGTTAAACTGATTGATCAAGGCTCCTGAATCGCGTACACTTAAACCCCGGACAATCAAATCTACCTCTAGTGGTTTGGGAGCGCTGAGTTGCGCCACAGAACCGGTGGTGCCGGGGAAGAAAAAGATACCTACAACCACTAATAAAATTACTAAGGCAGCACCTAGGTCGAGAATGCTCACCTTTCCGAACAGGCGTCCTTTAGAATCCAAGATAGCCATGAAACGTTGTTTAGTGTTTTTGCAAAAAGAACTATAGCCAAAGCACTATTTAGAACTAGGTACTAAATAGTCAGAGAATGCCTCTTGTTATAGTCCTGTGTTAAATTACCACGACTGCTGCAAGAGATCAGCATGACTTCCAGTCTACTTTTTGACTGACAACTCGCCAATGCCTCGGAGGTATGTGTCCCAAATTAGGAAGAATAGGTCTAGAAAAGGAAGAGGCTTGAGGTAGGCAAGGTAGAAATGGCAACTAATCATCCTTCAATAACGTCACTTTCTTGTGCCTCTCAAGTCAAGCTGTGTTAGTTATATCACCATGTTGAATTTGTTTTTTTTCCTGTCCCGTCGTTATCAGCGTCGTTGGCTGTATCCGCTAATATCTGTCGTTATGGCACTGAGTCTGGTTCTGGGCAGTCCTCAGGTAACGCAAGCCCGACCTTGGTTCGACCTAATTTTCCGAGGTGTTCAGATCCTCCAGCTATCTAACATTTCTAATCGTGAGGAAATTCAGATTGGTCAGCAAATTAATCAGCAGCTCGTTGGCAGCGAGATTCAACTCTATCGCAATTCGGAAATCAATCGTTACGTTGATCAAATTGGTCAGCGGCTAGCTCAAGAAAGCTCACGAACTGATATTCCTTACAAGTTTCAGGTTGTTAATGATAAAAATATCAATGCGTTTGCGACCATGGGCGGCTTTGTTTACGTCAATACGGGTTTGCTTACCGCTGCTGATAACGAAGCTCAACTAGCTAGTGTAATGGCTCACGAGATTGGTCATATCGCTGGGCGTCATGCGATCGGGCAGATGCGACAACAAGCGATCGCACAAGGAGTCGCGGCGGCGGCTGGACTAGACCGGAATCTTGCCGTTCAAATTGGTGTAGATTTGGCTCTGCGTCGTCCTCACAGCCGTCAAGATGAAGTTGAAGCTGACGAATTGGGTCTAGACACCTTACAAAACGCAGGCTATGCTCCTGTGGCAATGGTGGACTTCATGGAAAAACTCCTTAAAAAAGGAGGCTCTGTGCCCACCTTTTTAAGTACCCATCCAGCAACAAGTGACCGAATTAATGCCCTAGAGCGGGCGATTGACCCTGCCCGGAGTAACGTTGGTGATGGCTTAGACACTAACGCTTACAGAAGCAAAATTCGCGCTCTTTTATGAGCGAAGCGCTGAACGCCGGGGAAGAATTTGTGAGGGTTCTACCCGCGTTACGGCTTCCTTGAGCGGTAATTTACGCAGACGACGGCGAAAGACATTGACCTGATAAACCAGAGAATTGGTGATGTCTAGCGCCGTCATCCAGCCGCTTTTCGGATGATAAGCACCTGTATCAATATCAAGCCACCCCCGACCCTGAGCAATTCTTCCAGGGAGGACTCCTGGTAGGGTAAAGGTAATGGTGTGACCTGTGATGATTAGCTTGTCAGGGAAGTAGGGTTCAGTGATGCTGTGAAATTCATCACGCACCCAGCAAAATTGCTCAGAAGTTTGGTTTTCTAGTGGAATTCGTGGATGAACACCAGCGTGGACTAACCAGGTATCTCCTAAATCCATGTAGGTTGGCAGTGTTCGCATCCAATCAAGATGCTCTTGGCTGACACCACCATCACCATAACTGTTGATGGTGCTATGACCACCACTATAGAGCCATGCTTGCAATGCTGGACCATAGATTTCTCCATCACCCAGAATATCTAGTAACATTTGTTCATGGTTACCCAACAGACACAAGTAAGGGCTTCGTTTCACAAAGTCAACTACCTGAGCGCTCTGGGGGCCTCGGTCTATCAAGTCCCCCAAAAAATAAACCATGTCGTCGCCACTGGGAGCGATCGCATCCATTAAAATCATGAGGGTGTCGTAGTGACCGTGAACGTCACCGATAACAATACGACGGTTGGTCATTTTCACTTTTCCAAATTCCGATTGCACCAACTACCAGGTAGCACCCATAAAATCTAGCTTCCACAAGTGTAGTTAAGAATACCAGGCAAGCTTGCTGTTCTCAGTATGCCCAGATTTCTTTTAACACTTTTCAATCGTAGGGAATATCTATTAGGACGAATACAGGTGCTAAGAGCGAGATTTCGGATTTTAATATAGATTCAGCCAATTTCACACCGATACTTGGCATTAAGTGCCGTATTCAGAGGAGAAGCTTTCCGAGTTAGGGAAAGTGTACCTCTTAGGAAAGGACTTTTATACTCTTAAGATAGTTCCTGAGTTAAAAGCCTTGCCGTAATAGCATATCTTAGAGCAGGAAGCTCTTTTTCTATTCTAGGTTGAGTTTATTTCACCAAAAATCGTGTCTTCTTCTATACTTCCGATTATTAACACCCTTAAGCAGCCCACAAGCGGGGCTTGGGTCGAGCAAGCCATTACTCACCTAAATATCATTCTACTCGACCACTCTCATTGCGAACTTAAGGCGGCGGGAGTGGCGTTAAACTTGATGTTTCGCTACCCGTCCTATACGCAACTAGTGCGTCAGCTAACTGCGATCGCACGGGAGGAACTGGAGCATTTTGAGCTGGTTAACCAATGGTTAGAACGACTCGGTATTCCCTTAGCTCCTCTCTCATCGCCTCCCTATGCTGCGGGATTGAAAGCGGAGATTCGCCGCCCTGAACCGGAGCGGTTATTGGATTCTTTACTGGTTTCTGGTCTAATTGAGGCTCGCTCTCATGAGCGGTTGGGATTACTGGCGACTCACTGCCCTGATGGGGAGTTAGCTAAGTTTTATGGAGGCTTGATGGCAGCTGAGGCGCGTCACTATGGGATTTACTGGGTGCTGGCTGATACCTATTTTGAGCGGGATGTTGTGACTGGGCGATTGGAGGAATTGGCGATTAGAGAAAGTGAGTTGTTGGCAACGCTTCACCCAGAACCTCGAATTCACAGTTAAAGCTGCGATGTCAGCCTGCCAGAGATTTGAGCCTCTGGCGGGACGGCAACAAAGCCGAGGTTTCAGATGATGAAATCTCTCTGACTCAACAGTACTGACTACAGACCGAAGAAATGCGCGATCGCAGGCAATATATCCTTACACGCTACAACCAAGGTTGCGGCACTGGGTAAGCCTTCAGCGATGACTTTCAAGAACCCCATCGCCTTTTTTGCCTGTTTTTGTGCGGCTTCGTTGTTGGGGTTTTGTCCAGCTTCAGCGAGGACTTTTATCTGTTCTAGGGCTTGCGATTTATCATCGTCGGCTAGGTTTGGGTCATTAATTGCGGCTTGCAGTTGCGCTAGCAGTTCTTTGATTCCCGGTTTGCTGGGTTCGGAGGAGTCGGGTAACTGGTTGATGGCATTCGTTACGTTACCGCTAATTGTGCCGAGGTTCATCACCCCTTGGTTGCTGACATCGCCACCACCGACTGCGCCAACACTGCCGCCAGCCGATACATTGATTTTGCTGCTGTCAGTCATGATATCTCCTTGGTGTTGATAGGTTTCTGCATAAAAGCTAGGGCGTTGTAGTGCCGTCGCTATCATATTTTCTAAGCTACTAATTCGGCTATCTTTTTCGTCTAATAATGCTTTTATCTCTCGCTCTGCCAAGGCTTTAACTTTGTTGTAAGTATCAAAATATTCGGCATTCAACTCAGAATGACTAGCCTCTGGAGCGGTTGCAACCCTGAGCATAAATTTATCTCCACCCCGTTTTTCCATTGCTACGATTTCTAGCTCTGCCTCTGGGTGCTTTTCTGCTAACTCCTTAAAGGAAATAGCAATGGCACGGGGGTCAACGTCTTGGTTGTGGTAGAGGTCGAGGGTATCGACAATGGGTTTGATGAAGTCCGCAAAGTCCCCGTCTTTAAAAGTTTCGTTCCGATTGTCGGGTTTGCGGCGCGGCTCAGGGTCTTCTTTTGTCGGCAGTCGCATAAAGACATACTCACACCTCACCCCCTGCAGCTTGGTATGACTGGTAATGCCCCAGTCTTCTATATAAGCGCCTGTGAGAGTAGCACCCGTTAAGTCTGTCTCGTCTAGCTGGGTTTGCACCAACTTGGCTCTGGATAGGTCAGTATCTTGTAAGTTGGCTTCGCTTAAGTCGGCTCCGATGAAGCTGGCATCGGCTAGGTTAGCACCTTGTAAGTTGATGCCTCGTAGAGGTTGGCGCTCAAAGTTCTGAGCTTGTCCCTGTCCCGTAATGAGTAATTGTCGTATTTTGGCAGTCTGAAGATAAGTGGTTCCGGGGCGAACGCGAGCAAGTTCTTTAGTTTGGTGCCAGCGAGTACGGGTAAGGGTGGCGTTTCTGAAGTCTGTGCTTTTGAGTGTGGCAGATTTGAAGTCAGCATCGGTTAAGTTGGCGTTGCGAAAGCTGGTACCACCTGTGGCGGCAAAGGCAATGGCAAACGTCCGAATCCAGGCATCTCGCTCATCTCCTCTAAAGGCACGCCAGCTAATGTAAACATTGAGTAGCGCCACGGTTCCGGCGACAGCTCCGGCGACAGCTCCAGCGACAACGACAGTGAAAGTGAAAGTGAAAGCGACAGCGACAGCGACAGTGAAAGCGACGGCGACAGCGAAAGTGAAAGCTCCAGCGACAGCGAACGCTCCAGCGACAGCGAACGCTCCAGCGAAAACGACACCGGTAGCTCCAGCGGCAGCTCCAGCTCCAGCGGCAGCGACAGTGACACCGGTAGCTCCAGTGACAGTGATAACGAAAGCGACAACGAAAGCGACACAGAAAGCGACAGCGACAGCTCCCAACCCTGCGGCTAGACCTTGGCGGATAGTGATGACAGAGAAGACGGCAATCACTACTAAGGCAACCCAGCCAGCGATGACGTTTCCAAGACTACTGGTGTCAAATATCAGTGCGACAGCGGAACTCAGCAATGTTGAAAATATCGCTGATAGCCCTGACAGTAGCCATGAAGCGATGAGCAAACTAATCGCCCAACGGCGCTGTAGCCCAGCTTTAACTTTGCTAAAGTTAGCACCCTGCAACCTAGCATTCGTAAAGTTTGCCCCTCGGATGTCGGCTTCACTGAAGTTTGCCCCGGAGAGGTTTTTTCCTTTGAAAGATTGACCTCTGAGATTTTCTCCACTGAAATCTCGTCTCCCGGCTGCGTATTGCTTCAGAACCTCATGAGCCTTCATGGTTGCCAGCGTTTGGGTGTTAAGTCAAAGCATAACCTTGCGATCGCCCAAGCCGCCAAAGAGCGATCGCACTTCTCGATTAGTCTTGTTGGAGTAATACAAAGCGATCGCACCTTGTTCCGTACAAAAAGCGATCACATCTCTACCTCAGAAAAGACTTAGCGATCGCTTTGAGACTGAGGCGAGCAAAATAGATCTAATGCATATTTCGCCAAAGGGTATCTGTATGGCAACCATCACGCTTGAGCTTACACCGGAACTTGAACAACAGTTACGGGATGAGGCAGCGAAACAGGGACTCGATCCAAGTCACTACATCGTGAATACGTTGAAAGAGCGTTTGCGTTCACCCTTGCGTGATGCTTCCTTCCTTTCAAGAGCTGAAGCTGACTTATTGCAGAAAATTAATCGGGGTTTGCTGCCGGAAATATGGGAACACTATCATGCCCTAATTGCCAAGCGCCGTGCTGAGACGTTAACGCCTGGGGAGCAGGCAACATTAATTGAGATTTCCGACCAAATTGAACAAGCCAATGCTCATCGAATTCAGTACTTAATTGAACTAGCAAATCTGCGAGACACCTCGTTGGAGGCAGTAATGCAGGAATTAGGCATTGAAGCCCCCGCCTATGTCTGAGCCACAGTTAACGGCGAAACAGAAGCAAGCTGTTGCTCATCGTGCTAGTGGATGCTGCGAGTACTGTCGCAGTCAGGCTCGTTTTTCACCCGATCCATTTTCGATAGAGCATATTACGCCTCGTTCAAAGGGTGGAACTGATGAGGATGAAAATCTGGCTTTGGCTTGCCAAGGATGCAACAACCGTAAGTACACCCATGTTGAGGCACACGATCCTGTGAGTGGAAATTTGGTGCCTCTGTATCACCCTCGCCGTCAGAGATGGGTAGACCACTTTGGCTGGAACGAAGACTTTACGTTGGCGATTGGTTTGACTGCGACTGGACGTGCAACTGTGGAACGGTTACAGCTCAATCGTGAGGGTGTAGTTAATTTGCGGCGAGTGCTTCGCACAATTGATCAGCATCCTCCATAGGATTCTGATAGCATTTCTCCATATTTTTAGAACACCTTCTTGAGTAGGAAAATAGTTTGTGATAGAAGCGATCGCCTATTTCCTCAATCCTCTTTTGAGGGCTATTGTTCTGGCAGTTCATCATCAGGCACACCCTCCACATTGATTTGCATTGCCTTAGCGAGAACTTTGAGCGAAATACCTAATTCACGCGCTAAGGCAACAGCATTGTCAAAGCGCGGGAGTTTTCTTCCACTTTCCCAGTCGCTAATAATTCTTATACCTACACCAATACGATCACTTAACTCTGGCTGAGTCAGGTTGACTTTCTCTCGGAGTTTTTTCAATGTCGATTGACTTTCTGATTGGTTTTCTGAGGTCATAACTGCACTATGCACCTGCACTAAAGTGCTTGACAAGACAAATAGCCTGCACTAAAGTGCTAGTTGTAAGACAAAATAAAGACTAGTCAGGTTAACTGACTTTCCTAGAGAGCCAACTGACTGGTCTTCTCTAAAAGTCTCTCATTTAAGCAGTCGTATAAATAGCTGTCATGAGTCCTCATGAAGCAGCAGCAACACGCTGCGTAAGTCTTGATTGAGGCAGTCTCGTGCTTTGGTACGGGTAGCGACTGCATTGGAAAAGGAGGTGATGCCTAGACGACAAGCACCTGTATTAACTTCCATCAGATCACGAATCAAGGCGATTGTTCACTTGCCCGTTTTGCGTACAGTCGCCTTTCCTAAACAAGCTTTTCAAAAAGGGGTGTTATGACTTACCAACGAATCCCATCTACTGAAGATTTTAGTCGTCCTTGGGTAATTGTGCGTGTTTTGCCTAATGCTCAGCACTATCCTGTAGCAAGGTTCTTTAACCGCTGTGATGCGGAAGATCATAAAAGAGTTTTGCATCGGTTCATGCCAGCCTCAGAATTTGCCATAGTCTTTGATAGCGCTGTAAGTGAAGATAAGCCTGAGCAGTATAGTGAAATGCTAATGAAAACTTACTACAAAGACTTTCTGATTCGCACCTGGACACCCAACGACAGGGAAGCAGCGGCGGCTGTTATCAGGGATGCATTGGCTGAATACGGATTGTCTTGGGAGCCATCTGGGGCAGATCGGGATGTTTTGGAGGTTGAAGCTTCCTACATAGCAGTAGGGGGAGAATTCTGGGTAATTGAACAGCAAAACCAAGTGGTAGGAACGGGTGCCTACTACCCAGTGGAACGAGGGGAAAAAGCTGTAGAAATCCGCAAAATGTACCTGTTGCCAGCCGTTAGGGGAAAAGGACTAGGCAAGTATTTGTTACAGGAATTGGAGAAAGCGATCGCAAATCGAGGGTTCCAGGAAATTTGGATTGAAACAGCAAGCGTCCTCAAAGAAGCAGTCAAGCTATATGAAAGCAGTGGTTATCAACCAGCAACTGGTGTAGAGACAAAGCGATGCGATCGCGTTTACCTCAAGCCAATACCCCCAATCACTACAACCAAAAACTAAAATTACTTTTTTCCTACAAGCCAATAGGTAATCATTTTCCCTTTGCCTTTAACTGAGATCGCACCCCGTTCCTCAAATAAATACTTATCCTGTAAACGTTCTTTTGTTGCTGCCGTAACTTGAATTCTTCCCGGAATTCCATAGGATTCCATGCGGGATGCAACATTGACGGCATCACCCCAAAGATCATAGCTAAATTTTTTGATACCAATCACACCAGCTACCACGGGCCCTGTGTTAATGCCGATACGAATTTGGAACGATTCACCTTGTTGTGTTTTGAATTGGTGAATTGCTTGTTGCATATCCAAAGCCATTTGAGCGATCGCTTCTGCATGATTATCTATAGGTACAGGCAAACCGCCAGCCACCATGTAGGCATCACCAATCGTTTTAATTTTCTCAACTCCATGTTTTTCTGCCAATTGATCAAAAACAGAAAAAATCTGATTTAAGAGATTGAGCAGTTCTAAAGGAGGCATTTGGGCACACAGGGGAGTAAAGTCCACAAGGTCGGCAAACAAGATTGTGGCTTCAGTATATTGTTGAGCTAAGGAACCCTCAAACCGTTTCAATTGCTCAACAATCGGCTTGGGCAAAATATTGAGTAATAGCCGTTCTGACTTGTTTTTTTCCAAACGCAGGGCTTGTTCTGCTTTGATGCGATCGCTAATATCAGCTTGAATACCGACAAAATGAGTTAGGTTATCGTCGTCATCATGAATTGGTGAAATTGTTAACTCATTCCAGAAGGGAGTCCCATCTTTCCGGTAGTTGAGTAAGGTAACGGTGCAGTGTTTTCCAGCTTTAATCGCATCACGGAGTTCAGCGACAGCAGGCTGGCTAGTCTTTGTCCCCTGCAAAAAACGACAGTTATAACCCAGTACTTCAGTGGCGGAGTAACCTGTTATTTGTTCAAAGGCTGGATTGACATAGATGAGGGGCATATCGGGCAATCGAGTATCGGCAATCACAATCCCTACACTGCTGGCAGTGAGTGCCTGATCTCGTAGCTTCACCGTTTCCTGTACTTCTGTGCGATACGTCCCACTGCCGCGCCAGTTGCTTTGGCTGACATCTTGGGCAATGCCATAGCTTAATCCGTTTTCATAGGCGGATAAGCGCCAAGACAGCCAACGATAGCTCCCGTCTCGGCAACGGTAGCGATTTTTAAGTTGTATGGGAGTATAGTTTGCCCCCTCAGTCTGACATTGACGCTCTACATCAAAGGTAAAGGCAACATCGTCCGGATGGACAAAGTCCAACCAGGGACGCGATCGCAATTCATCTAGCGTCCAACCTAGGGTACTTATCCAAACTGAGTTGAGTTCTTTGAAAAACCCATCACTGCCACGGATACACAACAGATCTGGGGAAAGATTAAAGAAGGCTTGGAGAGATGCTTCCCTGCTAACTAGGTTTGGCTTACTCTCCTCACACGAAGGATTCATCTGATGTTGCCAAGGAAGGATTTGCGGTCGGTTCTTGCACCCTCAACCGGAATTTCCTGTTTAATTCCTATTATCGCATTTACTTAATATATCTTGAAATTTTGACCTAGGTGTGTGGTGAGCAGTGCCCACCACACAAGTGATTCGATAGTGTGCAAAAAAGTGGACAGTACAGTTGATACCAATTGACGACTTAACGGTTCAGCTTCTCCAAATCAAAACTCAGGGATTGAGAATGCTGATTGCCATCACCAACAATTGAGCGCATCCCCTCAAGTGTTGCCGGAATACTGCGGGGGTCCATGAACATCACCTTGCTGCTGTCGCTGCTGCCAATCTTCGTACCCATCTCTAAATAACTTTGGGCAACTAAGAACTGGAGGGCTTCATGAGCATTCGCGTCACCCTTGAGTGCCTTAGTAACAATTTGTAGTGCCTCAGCCGTGGCTTGCGCCTTGAGAACTTGCTGCTGGCGTTCTGCCTGCGCTTTAAGAACGATCGCCTTTTGTTGTGCCTCAGCGTCTAAAATTGCCGCTTTTTGACGCGCTTCCGCATCCAGCACTTGAGCTTCCGCTTTACCTCTAGCAGAGTTAACAGCCGATTCCCGTTCCCCTTCGGAAGTCAAGATGGATGCCCGCTTTCGACGTTCTGCGGACATTTGCAATTCCATAGATTCCTGCACAGCCTTTGATGGGATGAGATCTCGAAGTTCTACCCGCGTGACTTTAACCCCCCAAGGATCGGTTGCAATATCTAGTTCTCGCAGCAGGATTTCATTAATTTCTGCACGGGCAGTAAAGGTTTGGTCAAGTTCCATTTGTCCCATTTCCGAGCGAATCTGGGTCAACACCAAGTTCTGCATGGCTAGGCGGAGATTTTCGACCTTGTAGTAGGCTTTCTCCATATCCATAATCCGCCAGTAGACCACAGCATCAACGGTAATTGAAACGTTGTCACGAGTAATACATTGCTGGGGTGGAACATCCAATACTTTTTCCCGAATCGTTTCCTGGAATGCCACGCGATCAACGACAGGGATCAGAAAGTTGAGTCCTGGTCCCATTTTCTTGCCGCTATATTTCCCCAAGCGTTCAACCAAGGCTTCATTACCTTGATTGACAATCTTGACTGAACTGGCAAGCCCTGAACCGCCAAGTGCCAAGATAATTAGCCAACCGAAGAAACTTTCCATCTTGAATCTCCTAAATTTTTGGATAATGTTCCAAATGTGGTGGATACCGTTTTTTGTACACGAACCGACTGAGTTGATTACTGCAACAAGCTCTGTGGCAGGACAATTAGGGTGGTGCCTTGCCGTCTGACTACATAGACTTTTTGATTAGGTGCGATCGCCATCTCCTCATCCTCACAACGCGCCTGCCAGGAATTACCTTCGTAAAGTACCCGTCCTGTATGCCCCGCCGGGATTTCTGTTAAGGTTTGGGCTTCCATTGCATCCAGATTTTTGGAGGCTGTCGGATGCGGTAAGAAGCGACGGGATAAAACGACAAGCGAGGTAGACAGCAAGAGCCATAGCAGCACTTGCACACTCAACACCGTTGGCAACACCAACGCGACAAGCGCGACAACAAAAGCGCTCAGTCCCATCAGGAAAGCGACAAAAGCTGTTGGGACAAATAGTTCTAGTAGACAAAGAATCGACCCTGCTAGGAGCCAGAGCATTGCAGGACTTAGCAATGGCATATCAATATTCGGTGAGAGTGCGTTACAAGAAAGGATTCAAGAGTTGATATCTTAATTACAGCTTTTGTCCGAGCCAGTTATCGTCCATTAAGGATGCAGTAGCTGGATTAGTGATTCTCTCGATGATCTATGCCAATTTACAAGCCGGCCCGATTCGGTTAGTCTCCCTAGATACAGAGCAATAGTTTTATTTATCAGTTTGATGACTTTAAGGGCATCTGTATTATCGACATAGACTATTGAGATCGTGAGGCTAAATCCAATGTATCCTAGCCGTCTTGGGTTTAACCGCTCTGGCATACAAATTAACGTAGTGGTGTTTTTTAACCCGTTCTTACACTTATGAGCAGTTCCGAGCCGCTGATGAATCGCTATCTCTGGGCAGTTGGTTCCGCTGCCGTGCATATTTCCGCAGGAGAACAAGTTACAGGGAGATACACCGTTGTTGCGCCACGAATTTGGCAGGATATGCAACCAGAACTCCCACCAGAAGTTCCTGAGCAAATTGGCGGCAATATCCTCCCTTATCTACGCTTGTATCCTCACCGTCTCCATATCCCACAAGTGTATGGAGTGTGCCAGGTGGATGAGTCAGTGGTTGTTTTGCTGGAGAATGCGCCGATTGATACCAGTGGTGAGTTGTATCCCGCGATTACAACGATGTGGACAAGCGCATCAGCGGTACGGCAGGTTTACTGGCTGTGGCAGATTCTGGAACTGTGGACACCACTCTTAGAAGCGGGTGTGGCTTCAAGTCTTTTAATTCCCGATAATCTTCGGGTTGAAGGATGGTGCCTGCGGCTGCGGGAACTGTATATAGATGTGGCGAAAGATACCAATCGAGAGTTAGCGGCTGCCTCGACAGGTAACGGCGCAAGTTCTTCAGATTCATTGGAAGCGGGAACAGATTCAGGCGCAAGAAGCACCCTGCTCAAACCCCCCATGACAGCGAGTCTCAAACAGCTAGGAGAATGTTGGGCATCTTGGTGCCGCAAAGCCTCGGTATCGGTAGCGTCTCAGTTACAGGAGATTGCTGAGCAGTTGCAAGCAGAGAACCCATCCTTAAAAGCGATCGCTCACTCCCTCAATCAGTTACTAATCGAACAAGCGGCGCGACAGCCTCTGCGTCTACAAGTTGCTGGGGCGACGGATACTGGCCCTCGTCATGGGCACAACGAAGATAGCTACTATCCAACACTGGCTGACTTACCGACAGACTCCAATCAACCACGTGACCCTTTGATTCCTCACCTCTCAATTATTTGTGATGGCATTGGTGGACATGAAGGCGGGGAAGTAGCAAGCCAAATGGCAGTCCAGTCAATTAAACTCCAAGTTCGGGCACTAATCGCGGAGTTGGCAGAAGACCCGGACATCATGACTCCGGAATTGGTGGCTCAGCAACTTTGTGCGATTATCCGAGTGGCGAATAATTTGATTGCCTCATGCAATGACCAACAAGAACGAGAGTCCCGGCGCCGCATGGCAACAACCCTTATCCTGGCGCTGCAACTGCCGCAGGTGGTGAAGATGGCAGATGGTCAAGGCAATGCTCACGAACTCTACATCGCGAGTGTAGGCGATAGCCGCGCTTACTGGATAACCCCGCGCTACTGCCAGCAGTTGACTGTTGATGATGATGTGGCAACAAGGGAAGCAAAAATGGGTCGCAGTCTGTATCGCGCGGCATTGAAGCGTCCTGATGCTGGCGCACTGACTCAGGCTGTAGGCACACGGGATGCTGAATTACTGCGTCCAACAGTACGACGCTTCATTTTAGAAGAAGACGGCTTGCTGCTTTTGTGTTCCGATGGTTTGAGTGACAATGATTTGGTTGAGAAATTTAGCATGGATTACCCGCGAGATGTCTTCAGCGGGAAGCTTTCTCTAGAGGCGGCTGTCCAAGCTTTAATTGACTTGGCAAATCAGAAGAATGGTCATGACAACACCTCCGTTGTCCTCACCTACTGTGCGGTTTCTCCACAATATCCAGTCGTGCTAAATCTTGGAGAAAGCCCGCTTGGAACGACTACCTATTCCTTCAATCTAGATGCTGAATTGGCTGGCTCTCATCATGCGCTTGAATCGGGTGAAGCGGAAATGGATGAGGAAAGGGAACTTGCTGAGGTGAGTTCAACCAAGGAATGGTTCAAGGCAATTGTGGGGATTATAGGAGTTCTGTTAGTACTCGTGTCTGCGGGTGCGGCATTATTGACAGCTCAATGGCTACTGAATCCTGATGCCTTCAAGCAGTTACGCGATCGCTTCTTCCCCATCGAAACGCTAGACAATCCTCAGTCAAAATCAGAACCCCCGTCAAACTCAGATAGTTAAATCGTTGTAGCCCCATAAAGGAGAAGTAATTTGAAACTCGTTTAAGGAAGGAACATTGCTGTGCAAGAATAGTAAGATTGCCTGGGCAAGTTTCGGCTTGAGAGCAGGCTGTTGGAGAGAACATGAGCTGTATGTATGAAAGTTGGCGATCGCGTCCGCGTTACAAAATCTGTTATCGTTTACCACAATCCTTCTCATCGCAATGAGCCTTTTGATGCCAAAGGGCAAGAGGGAGAAGTTATCGGCTTCATTACAGAGTGGCACGGCAGACCCGTAAGCGCCAACCTGCCAGTGTTAGTCCAGTTTGACAAAAAATTTCGCGCTCACTTCCGCGAGGACGAACTCGAAACCCTCTGATGTCTGACGCTTACTGCTGTGAAAAAATTCTATTGAGACTTGCGGCGACAGAACCAACCAAACAGGTTGATGTCGCCTTGCATCCTCTGCAACTCATTGCGGTGGCGTTTGGCTGTCAGGTAGTACCACTCACAGTAGCGCTCAAGCTCCTGCCGATGCTGTGCTTCCCGCTGAAACTCGTGAGCAAGTTGGTAGGTCGCAAAGATATCAGCAGGTGGTGGCGGCGCTGGAATAATTCGTCGGAGTTCTTCGGGCATTATGGCTAAAAATAGGGGTTGTCAAAGTGTTATGAGTTAACTAAGTAGGCAAGAAAAAACATCACTAGCGACCTCCAGATGCACTCTCTCAAGATGCAGGTGAACAACTGGAGGTATTTTGCTTGTTTTTACCAACTTTCCTTAATAGTATTGAATTCCCCAACCCTTCATAGCCACCCCCGGAGGCGGTAGATCACCATTCCCAAGTATTCCTTGAGCGCACGAGTTGTATTTCGTAAGCGGTCAGCATCTGGTAGGAGACTCAGAATTGTCGCTTCAGGGGTAGTGTTCGGTTCCTCAATTTCTTGTTCAGTGATGAGGAAGTCAGTAGGTGCGGGGATCGCTTCGATTCCCTGACGCTGGAAAATTCCAAGCGATCGCGGCATATGCATGGCTGAGGTGACGAGTAACACTCGACGGATGCCTCGTTGCTTCATAATTTGCCGCACGTTGACAGCATTTTGGTAGGTGTTCAGTGAGGTTGGGTCTTGTAAAATGGCGGAGGCTGGGACACCCAGAGTTTTTAGTATCTCTGCCATATCAGCCGACTCGGAGGGGCCACCGCCACGCCAAGCGATGCGACCACCCGAAGCAATTACCAAAGGCGCCTTTCCTTCTCGATAAAGTTGGGCACCATAGAGAACGCGATCGCCTTCTTCACTCAAATCTACACTGGGTCGAGGTGGAAACGCTGATTTGGTCGAACCACCTAAAACCACGATCGCATCCGCTTTTGGTAATTCTACCTTGGGGATTTGCTGCCACTCAAGCGATCGCACTAAGCCATTCGCGACCCAAGCATTACTCCCTAGCAACAAGACAATTAGGGCTAGTGCTATTGGCACTGGCACCCAACGAGAGCGTCGCCACAACATCACCAAAGCCACAACCAATAATACACACGTCAACCCCAAGGGGTAGAGGAATAACGGTAATAGCTTTGAGAGAAATAAAAACATTACAAGTAGTTAGTGGTTATTAGTGATTGGTTGTTGGTTGTTGGGTTTCAAGTTAATGGGCATAAGACATTGCCTCTAAACAGGTAATCCCTTCTTTGCCTTTCAGTTCACTGTCCTTGTCTTGAGTAGCAATCACTACTAACTAACCACTAATAACTAATAACTAACAACCAGCAACCAATAACCAACAATTAATTTTCCTTCTGTGCGATCGCAAGTATTAGGTCAATCACACGATTAGAGTAGCCCCACTCGTTGTCGTACCAAGCGACCACTTTAAAGAAGTTCGAGTTTAGCTCGATCCCAGCGTCCGCGTCAAAGATGCTGGAACGGGGATCGCCTTGAAAGTCAGTTGAGACGACAGCTTCTTCCGTGTAGCCAAGAATGCCCGCGAGTGAGCCTTCTGCGGCTTCCTTCATTGCCGCACAAATCTCCTTATAGCTGGTTGCCTTTTCGGTCTTAAACGTTAAATCAACAACGGATACATCTGGCGTTGGTACTCGAAATGCCATTCCTGTCAGCTTGCCTTTTAGTTCAGGTAGTACAAGGGTGACGGCTTTTGCTGCACCAGTGGACGCTGGGATGATATTCTGCGCTGCGCTTCGTCCTCCCCGCCAGTCTTTCTTGCTAGGGCCATCTACAGTTGGCTGAGTGGCAGTCATCGCGTGGACAGTTGTCATCAGACCTTCAGCCAGACCAAATTTATCGTTGATCACTTTTGCCACAGGAGCCAGACAATTAGTTGTGCAACTGGCGTTGGAAACGATGGTGTGTTGAGTTGGGTCAAACTGCTCGTGATTGACACCAACAAGCAAGGTTGGTACTTTATCAGGGTCTTTTGTTGGAGCAGAGATAATTACTCGCTTTGCTCCAGCCTTGAGATGGTTGGATGCTCCGGCATAATCAGTAAATAAGCCTGTTGATTCGACTACATAATCCACACCATATTTCTTCCAAGGCAGTTCAGCCGGATTTTTCACGGAGACACAGGGGATAAACTGGTCGTTGACAACAATGCCGTCTTCTTTAGCTTCGACTGTGCCTTGAAAGCGACCGTGAGTTGAGTCGTACTTCAGCAAATAAGCGATATTGTCTGGAGCAACTAAGTCATTAATGCAGACAAACTGAATATTGGGGTTATTGAGTCCGGCGCGAAAAACGAGTCGCCCAATGCGACCGAATCCATTGATGCCTACTTTTGCGGTAGCCATAACGAAAGCTCCTTTTGGTCAGTTTTTTGGGACGTGATTTGAGGTGTTTGTTATTAGTTGTTTGTTATTAGTATTGTTTTACAAACAACCAACAAATAACCAAGCGGTCATCCTTGACTTATGGTTGACGCGGCTAATAATGCTGTGATGAACAGATGAAACCCTAGACTTACTCCTCGTAAGAATCCTCATGGGATTTGATGACTCGACGACGTCGCTTCTGAGTTCGCTTATTGCTCTTTTCAAAAAAACCACTCAGAGGTTTGAGTAAACTTGGCGATCGCGTCTTTCCTCTATTTCTTCGCCGCTGCCTAGCTAAACGTATTCCACTCAAATGGCTGGAATCGTCTTCTGAGTCCTCTCCCGGCTCTACATTGTCTCGCTTTGAGGCGCTAGGTTCATCTTTGCTTTTCCACCAGGCAACCATTACTGTACTTGCCAACCCACCAACTGCACCCAGCAGGATGCTTAACGGCACAGAGTATTTCAGAAAGTAAAAGCAGAACAGAAAAAACAACCAAACCTTTAGTCCAGTGGAAAGTCCCCCGGACAGACCAGCTAGGTTTTTTTTAAGACCTGTCTTGTCACTTTTGTCGCTCATCACGGGTTGGCAGCTAGTGGTGGTTGATCGAGCTGGTGAATAATTAGCTGTAGTTTTGAAGTCTGCTATCAGGTATTAGTTGCACAATAACAGAGAACCTCTGACTACTGAGTATTAAGCTATCACGCATTCAACTTAGATATTCTATTGGTTCTTGTTGACTGTTAACTGTAAGTCCCTTCTATTTAACAGTCAACCGTTAAGAGTCTTACGCCAGCCAATTCAGAAGCGTCTGAGAGAACCTCAACCTTTACCCATAGAGCCGCCTATATTGATCTAGGGGAAATTTTTATGAATAAATATTTACAAAGTTTAATAAGATAATCACATACAGAAATAAGTATTTTTTCCTAGTGCCATGATAGCGGATCAATTTCCCTGGCTTACCACGATTGTCCTACTGCCACTCGTTGCTGCACTGCTTATCCCTTTTGTGCCTGATAAAGACGGCAAGCGCGTGCGGTGGTATGCGCTGGGTGTGGGTATCACCGATTTTGTCTTGATGTGCTACGTCTTTTGGAAGCATTACGATCCGAGCAGCGCTACTTTTCAACTCGTGGAGCAATATGCCTGGGTGCCTCAGTTAGGTCTAAACTGGGCAGTTTCAATCGATGGAGTTTCAGCCCCGCTTGTGCTTCTGGCAGGACTAGTGACGACACTCTCAATATTTGCAGCGTGGCAAGTCGATCTCAAACCTCGCCTCTTCTATTGCCTGATGCTTGTGCTGTATTCCGCACAGATTGGGGTATTCGTCGCGCAAGACATACTGCTGCTGTTCATTATGTGGGAAGTAGAACTCATTCCCGTCTACTTACTTGTCTCGATTTGGGGGGGTCAGAAGCGTCAGTATGCCGCGATGAAGTTCTTACTTTATACTGCCGCCGCTTCTATCTTTATTTTGGTTGCTGGTTTGGCAATGGCATTCTACGGCGATAATGTGACCTTCGATATGGTCGAACTCGGCTTGAAGGATTACCCGCTTGCTTTAGAACTACTGCTTTATGCGGGATTACTAGTTGCCTTTGGTGTCAAGCTAGCTGTTTTCCCTCTGCATACCTGGCTACCGGATGCACATGGCGAGGCATCTTCTCCCGTATCGATGGTATTAGCGGGCGTCCTGCTGAAGATGGGTGGATACGGGTTGATTCGCCTAAATTTAGGACTTCTTGCTGATGCACACGTTTACTTTGCACCCGTTCTAGCGATTCTGGGCGTTGTCAATATTATCTACGGTGCGTTTAATTCCTTTGCCCAGTCCAACATGAAGCGTCGCCTAGCGTATTCGTCAGTTTCTCACATGGGATTTGTCCTGTTGGGGATTGCGTCGTTTACTGACTTGGGTATCAACGGCGCAATGCTGCAAATGATTTCCCACGGTTTAATTGCTTCATTACTATTCTTTTTAGCCGGGGTGACTTACGATCGCACTCACACGATGGCGATGAAAGAAATGGGCGGGATTGGTCAGGCGATGCCTACTGTGTTTGCCCTGTTTACAATCGGTGTGATGGCATCATTGGCTCTGCCGGGGATGAGCGGCTTTGCTAGTGAACTCTCGGTTTTCGTCGGTGTGACGACTAGCGACATTTACAGCTCAAGCTTCCGCACGGTAACAGTCTTCCTAGCGGCAGTAGGAGTCATCCTCACGCCAATTTATCTACTTTCTATGCTGCGAGAGGTATTCTACAACTCTGGTGCAGTCCCTAGCTGTGACATTGCACCTGTGTGCGACATTACTGATGCAGACTTGAAGAATCAGGGAAATCAGGAGGCGGTTTGCTTCGGTACAAACTGTGTCTTGCCTGTCGATGCAAAATTTAGCGATGCCAGACCTCGTGAAGTGTTTATTGCTCTATGCTTTCTGCTGCTGATCATCGGGATTGGCGTATATCCCAAGATGGCTATGCAAATGTACGACGTAAAAACTGTTGCAGTGAATGCTCAGGTTCGCCAATCTTATACCCAAATTGCACAAGTGAATCCTCAAATTTATGCTGAGGGATTTTTAGTTCCTAACGTTGCAGAGTCGGAAGTAACGCCGATTTTAGGAATCGTGAAGCGTTATCCAAGATAATCTGCGTGAGTAATCCTTTGGTAGCCGATGCATAGGAGTGTCTTGCTCACACTGAGAGGGTTATCAGCTACCAAAGTCATTTTTTGGCATTTTATTTGAATATTTTCAAGGTTTGTCAGCCGCTTTAAACAATTAAAGCCGCCCTCGTTCTTGTTCGGTGAGAGGACGGGGTTTGATTCGTCTTCCTCCAGGGCTAAGTTCTGTTATCCCTGAATACGCACTGGCTTTACAGTAATCTACTTCTTTAGACTGACTTAGAGGCAAAAAGTAACAGTTAAGCTCAGATCAGAAGAGTCAATACATTTGTTGTAGTTCTTACGTCGAAATATTATACTTTGTATCTAGGTAGATTCCTTAATGAATTCTGAATTAACAGCGGAAATACTAGTTGATTCCTTAAAAGATAAAAAATATTCTTTTCAGAATTGTGATTGTCAGGGGATTTATCTACACTATCAACACTCAGATTTAGATCAAATTAAAGAAAGCGCAAAACATTGGGCTACTTTGCTTGGAGCCGCATATAACTGGGCAGAGGTAATGATTGAATTTATGAAACTTCCCGAAGAGTTTAGGTGTGAAGTTTGGGAAGTTTGGCAGAAACTTCAATTTCCTGACTAAGGCTTGTTTCCCCAACTGATAGCAGAAAGCTGCCAGCTAGCAGCTTTTTTAGTAAGGCGAGATTCCTGACTTTTTAGAGAAGTCGGGAATCTAAACCTATGGTATCTTACAATACTGCTACTTTCAGTTAATTATCTTAAGCTGCTTTTAGTATTATTAAAATTTATTAGCTTTCGCATTTTCTTATTAATTAGATTTATTAAAATCGTCAAGTATACTTTGTTACTCTCTAAAACTGTTGGCAACAGAATACCAATTTTTTAGAGAATTTTTGATACCAAGTTTCTACCCAAAACATAAACAAAAGCCTAGATTACATGAGAGCATCGGGGACTGAGACTACAGAACCCAAGTGGAAATCAAACAAAGAACTAGAACCCGTCTTTACCGAACTTAATACAGTCAATGCCTTGATGGTGACACTTGATCGAGAGGGACGCATCGTTGCTTTTAACAAGGCTTGCGAACAAACAACAGGTTACTCGTTCAATGAGGTTAGGGGTAGGCATTGGGAACTGTTTTTAATTCCGGAAGAGGTGAAGCCATTCAAAGCCGTTTGCGAGAATCTCAAAGCTGGTAGTTCTTCAGAGTGCCAATACACAAGCTACTGGGTGACGAAGGATGGGAACCGTCGCCGCGTCGCCTGGTCAAGCACGGCTCTAGTCAGTAATGAAGGTACGGTTGAGTATATTATCAGCACCGGAAATGACATCACCGAGCGCAAGCAGACACAGGCAATCCTACGTCAGCAAGCACTGACATTTCAAACCATCTATGACGGCATTATCATCACTGATTTAAAAGGTCGCATCATTGACTGGAACCCAGCCGCCGAAAGAATGTTTGGTTATTCCAAGTCTGAGGTTTTGGGTAAGACTCCTGGAATTTTGCACCGACTCTTTGAAGCAGCAACACTGACACCAAAGATCTTAGATAATATAACCAAGCAGGGAAGCTGGCGGGGCGAGATTCACTTTATCCGGAAAGATGGAAGTGAAGGAATCTGCGAAACAGTTGTTGTACTGCTGCAAGATGAGCAAGATCGAACGATTGCCACGATGGGTGTTAACCGCGACATCACTGAGCGTAAGCGAACAGAAGCAGCCCTTCGCTCCCTATACAAGATCAGCTCAGCCCGAAAACTCAGCTTTGACCGACGCTTACAAGGACTGTTGGCACTAGGATGCCGTCGGTTTGGTCTGGAGATGGGAGCTTTAGGTCGAGTGGAAAATGCTCTCTATGAAGTGATTGCGGCTCAAGTTCCACCCAAATTCACCTTCCCACTCAGCAAGGGCAATATCTGGAATCTGGAGCAGACGTATTGCCGCGTGACATTGGGAGCGAAAGAACCGATTGCTTTTGAATCGGCTGGAACGTCTCGCTGGTGTCGCTTCCCCGCTTACAGTGCCAGCCGAATTGAAGCCTATATAGGGATGCCAGTCATTGTGGCTGGCAACGTTTACGGCACCTTGAGCTTTTTTAGTCTTCAGGAACGCCATCACCCATTTACAGTTGAGGAAAAAGAGCTGTTGAAGCTGATGGCGCAGTGGCTGGGAGCGATGCTTGAGCGCCAGCAGTCAGAGGAGGAACTACGGCAATCAGAAGCGAGATTTCGAGAACTTGCCCAGAGGGAGGCACTGCTTAACCAACTTTCTAGCCAGATTCGTCGTTCCCTCGACCTCAATACCATCCTGGAGACGGCTGTTCATGAAATCCGTAACCTATTGCAGATTGATCGCTGCTTCTTCCTTTGGTATCGACCTGATGATGTTCCCCCTTGTTGGGAGGTGATTCAAGAAGCCAAGACAGAAAACTTGGTTAGCCTAATTGGGCACCGCATCTCTATTACAACGTTTGGTCCTTTGACAGCGAGGGCTTTCGACAAGGAAATCACTCGTGTAGACAATGCTAGAGCTTTAAGTAATCCAATAGAGCGAAGGTTCTTTTTTAGTGTGGGTTACACAGCGATGTTGGCACTACCAATTCATACAACATCTGGAGAGATTGGTGTAGTTAGCTGTGGTCACTCTAGCGGTGCTCGTCCTTGGCGTGACTCCGAAGTGGAACTCTTGCAAGCGGTTGCAGATCAACTTGCGATCGCCATTGACCAAGCCCAACTCTTACATCACAGCCGCACAGCTACGGTTAAAGCCCAAGAGCAAGCCGCCGAGTTGGAAAAAGCTTTGGATGAACTCCAAGAAACCCAAGCCCAACTGGTTCAAAGCGAAAAAATGTCTTCTTTAGGGCAAATGGTCGGGGGACTGGCTCATGAGATTAACAACCCCATCAACTTCATCTACGGTAATCTCACCTACGTCAACCAATATACCGAAGAGTTGCTCAACCTGATTCAACTCTATCAAAAATACCATCCCGATCCAGCAGCAGCAATTCAAGCTGAAACAGAGGCAATTGAACTTGATTTCATCAAGGAAGACCTGCCCAAAATTCTTTCATCGATGAAACTAGGAGCCGATCGCATTTCCCAAATTATCCTCAGCTTACGGAACTTTTCGCGGCTGGATGAAGCCGACATGAAATGGGTAGACATTCACGAGGGTCTTGATAATACCCTGATGATTCTCTCTCATCGCCTCAAAGCCAAAGAATTAGACGTTCCAGACATTGAAGTCACTAAAGACTACGGCAACCTCCCGACAGTACAGTGTTACCCCGGACAACTTAATCAGGTATTTATGAATATCCTGAGTAATGCAATTGACGCAATAGATGAGTACAACAAAAATCAGTCGGTTGAAGATATCAAAAACCGTCCTGGTCGCATTTCGATTTGTACAGGAGTTTTAACTGACCGCAATCAAGTAATCATTCTAATTAGTGATAACGGGTGTGGTATGACACCTGATGTAAGCCATAGGATATTCGATCCATTTTTTACAACTAAACCTGTTGGTCAGGGTACAGGTTTAGGGATGTCCATTAGTTACAAGATTGTGGTCGAAAAACACGGCGGACAATTGGAGTGTATTTCAGCACCTGACCTGGGTTCAGCATTCTTTATCTACATTCCCATTAGGCAACCCTCTTAGTACTCCCCGCTAGAAGACTATCTAGGACTGGGAAGGGGAGTAGAGAAGATTGGCAGTAAATATCTTACGGTGGCAAGGGAGAAATACGATCGCATGGCTGATGTCGATTGAGAACCTTTCAATGTTTCAGGATGTGTCCTAACCAAATAACACCTAAAATCCCCAAACCTAACCAAATAGCGACAATCACAAAGGCTGCAATCCAGCTTTTGGGTTTATCTTCAGCCAGCGCTGCCTTAGCCTTGGTACGGCACTCCGCTAAAACCGCTGGGGGAATCATTTTTAGTACCAGAACTATTCCCAACGGCACTAAAACCAAGTCATCTAAATAACCAAGAACTGGAATCACGTCCGGAATCAAATCAATTGGACTCAGGGCATAAGCCACAACAATACCTGCAAGAACCCTTGCGTACCAAGGTACCCTTGAGTCTTTGCAGGCAATGTAAATGGCGTATGTTTCTTCTTTAAGCTGCCTAGCTCGTTGCTTCCAGGTCTGCATTGGTGGGGAAGGTAGGTCAGAAATTACTTCCTTATTTCCCCATCTCCCTCAACCTCCTACCTATTCAAACAAGGGGCGTACAAGACAACTTATCCCCTTGAAACGGAAAGCTGTTGAGTGAGTGCGTCTCTCAACACCGCCGCCTTATCGATTTGCTCCCAAGGTAAATCTAGGTCTGGGCGTCCAAAGTGACCATAAGCTGCAACATCTTGATAGAAGCGACCACCACGCAGTGATGGCAGTTTGCGTAGGTTAAAGGCTTGGATAATTCCAGCAGGACGCAGTTCAAAATGCTGCTTCACCAACTCCAGCAAGCGCTCCTCTTCTACCTTGGCAGTGCCAAAGGTTTCAATCATCATGCTGACAGGTCGAGCGACACCGATCGCATAGCTTAGCTGAACTTCGCACTTATCAGCCAGACCTGCGGCAACAATGTTTTTGGCAACATAACGAGCCGCATAAGCTGCACTACGGTCTACTTTCGTGGGGTCTTTTCCAGAAAAGGCACCACCACCATGACGGGAATAGCCGCCATAAGTGTCAACAATAATTTTGCGACCCGTCAGTCCAGCATCTCCCTGAGGACCACCAATCACAAATTTGCCCGTGGGGTTGACAAGGAAGCGAGTCTCGTCGTCTGGCTTGATATCTATTTCTGAGAAAACGGGTTCTACAACCGCTGCCCACAGGTCTTCTTTAATTTTTTCTTGAACGGCTACCTCATCGGTAATGTTGTCAATCGTGGCTGTATGCTGGGTGGAAATCAGGATTGTGTCGATCCCGACAGGGCGTCCGTCTTCATAGGCTACGGTAACTTGCGTTTTGCCATCGGGACGCAGGTAAGGCAGTTGTCCTGCTTTACGCACGGCAGTTAGACGTCGAGAGACTCGATGCGCCAAACTAATCGGCAAGGGCATCATTTCTGGTGTTTCGTTGCAGGCAAAACCAAACATCAAACCTTGGTCGCCAGCACCGATCGCATCTAATTCATCTTCACTCATCTCCTCCCGGCTTTCTTGGGCTGTCGTGACTCCTTGGGCAATATCAGGAGATTGCTCATCTAAAGCCACCAAGACAGAACAACTATTGGCAGAGAAGCCATTATCGGTATCGGTGTAACCAATTTCAGCGATCTTCTTACGTGCCAAATCTACGAAATTAACCTGAGCTTTAGAGGTGATTTCGCCGGTAATTAGCAGCAAGCCAGTATTGACAACAACTTCTGCGGCAACACGACTACGTTCGTCTTGAGACAGGAGGGCATCCAAGATCGTGTCAGAAATCTGATCGCAGATTTTGTCGGGATGACCTTCGGTAACTGATTCTGAGGTAAATAGGTAGCGACGAGTCAACGATAAATTCTCCTTGAATGGTTGCTGGAGCAATGCCGGATTGGGCGAATTTCAGCGATTGTAACCCACCATCATACCAACATTAGCCCACGATCTTAACAACAATTGCATCTTTAGGCTGATCGGTCAACTTTTTCATCACTGGGGGTTGGGGATTGGAGACCCTCACAAGGGTATGTTTTTTACAAAAGGCTGAATACGGACGATCAAATAAACGAAATCAGGAGCTTTTTCTCCCTTGTATTCTAGATTCCACCCCTCATCCCTCACCGCTAACTTTCAATTAGACTCATTTACTAAACCGAGTCGGCTACGACAAAAAAACGCTTGGAGCAAATCGACTCAAGGCAGTTTCTTGCTAGTGATGATGGTAGGTAACACAGGTAACCTGGGTTATTCAATAGTTATGTTAGGTTAGCGGGTTCGCTTCGTATATTAAGTTGTCGTTTTCGTCTGTTATCAGTTGTTTGTGTTCGTTGTAACTGACTGCGCTAGCCCTGACTCCTGATAAATGATTCAGGTTTGTAAATAACGTGAATTATTTAGCTGAACTTGATGCAAATTCAAGCCAATATGTTCACAAGGGAATGCATCTTTAAGGTAAAACAGCGGATGAAAATTTTAAATATTGTGGGTGCGCGTCCGAATTTTATGAAAATCGCGCCGATCTTGCGACAACTCAGGCACTATCCAGAAATTGACTGGCAGTTGGTACATACAGGTCAGCACTATGACGACAATATGTCCAAGATATTTTTTAAGGACTTGGAGATGCTACCACCTGACATCTTTCTAGGGGTAGGTTCTTGTTCTCATGCCGAGCAAACAGCACGGATGCTGGTTAAGTTGGAGCAAGTTATGCAGGAGTATAAACCTGATTTGGTGCTGGTGGTAGGAGATGTCAATTCCACATTAGCGGGGGCACTAGCAGCCGCAAAGTTAAATATTCCTGTAGCGCACGTAGAAGCGGGTTTGCGGAGTTTTGACCGCAGTATGCCGGAAGAAATTAACCGTTTATGTGTTGATTGCTTTTGTGAGTTGTTCTTTACGACTTCACGGACGGCTGGGGATAACTTGAGGCGTACACATATTCCAGAAGAGAAGATTCATTTTGTCGGCAATGTGATGGTTGATAGTTTATATCATGCCCGCGATCGCGCTTTTAACTCTCCCATTCTGGAAAAGCTACAATTGCAACCACAGCAATATGCTGTTGTGACGATGCACCACCCCAGCAGTGTGGATAATCGAGAAGTTCTCTCGTCATTACTCGATACCATCGCCATTCTTGCTGAGCAAATACCAATAGTATTTCCTGTTCACCCACGTACCACTTCACGACTTCAAGATTTTGGTTTACAAAATCGCCTGAGTTTTCACCCTCAAATTACCCTTACCTCTCCTCTTGGTTATTTAGATTTCTTGAAACTACTATCCGCAAGTCAATTTGTCTTGACCGATTCTAGTGGGATTCAAGAAGACACAACGGTATTAGGCGTGCCTTGTCTCACGTTACTGGAGAACACAGAACGCCCAGAAACAGTAATAGGAGGAACAAACGTGCTGGTTGGGTTAGGGCGCGATCGCATTCTTGAAGCAGCCTTCCGTATTCTTGATGGTAAAGCCAAAGTCGGGTGCATTCCTGAACTGTGGGATGGCAAAGCAGCACAGCGGATTGTCGAGGCAATAGTGAAGTGGTGGAACGCTAGCCATCCTCAATCGGTATTCAATTTTTCCAGTTCAGCTCAACAACCTACCCCTGTCGAGGTGTTAGGTGTTAGGTCGTAGGTCGTAGGTTGTAGGTTGTAGCGCACAACTGGGAGTTCACCTCCTAGCTTAAGTAGCGCCTTTAGGGGTATCAAACCCCACTCAATCGCCACTCAATCACCCTCCTCACCCACTCTTGGGATGCGGTTTCCCGGAGATCTTTATGAAGTTTCAAGACAAAGTTGTCATTATTACTGGCTCCTCAAGTGGAATTGGGAAAGCGATCGCGCTCCGATTTGCTAGCGAAAACACTAAAATTGCTGTGAACTTTAAGTCAAATTCAAGGGGTGCAATAGAGGTAGTAGAAGAGATAACCAAGCTTGGAAGTCAGGCAATATTAGTGCAAGGCGATGTATCACAACCAAGTCAGGTCAAAAAAGTTTTTGATGCGGTAATCAATGCTTTTGGCACCGTCGATATTTTGATTAACAATGCCGGAATCACATTAGACAAACCCTTTCTTGAAACGACAAAAGAGGATTGGCTCCAGGTTTTTGATGCAAATTTCTTTAGCACCGTTCTCTGTTCCCAGGAAGCTGTAAAAATCATGTCACAGAAAGGTTCAGGAAAGATTATTAACACGGCTTCCATTCGAGGAATAGAACATACAGGGCGGCAAGGTATCATGGCTTATTCAGCGGCAAAAGCGGCTGTAATTAATTTCACGAAAACTCTTGCCAAGGAAGTTGCCCAAAACATCACCGTTAATGCCGTTGCTCCCGGATTTGTTTACACGCCAAATTATGAAGCTATGCCCAAAGAAATGACAAATGAGTTTATTGAAGAAACTCTCATCAAGCGATTTATTAGCGATACCGAAATTGCTGAAGCATTTATTTATCTTGCCGGAGCAAATGCAGTAACGGGTGAAGTCTTAGTTGTCGATGGTGGGTTCACGCTTAAGTAGAATGGCACTGACTTAAGCCCTGAACTAAAGTACTCTTCGAGAACGCTTCGCGAACGGGCTGAAAGCTAAAACCCGTTAAAAGGGGTTGAAAGGCTGATGTATTAAGGGAGATAGAGGAGATGGGGGAGATGAGGGAGTAATTTCTGCCCTACCTTCTGCCCTCTGCCTTCTGCCTTTTGCCATATAAGAATTTAGGGTTGCATCATAGAACTGCTATAGCTTCAGAGTAGGCTAGATAAAAGACTCATTAAGTAAACCTCCAATGCGGGAAACTCCGCCACTTTAGTGCGGAGAGGAACGCTGGTTGCGACTTGAGTCGCCTCGAAACTGGATGAGTTACAATAGCTCCATGACTCAATCCCTGTCTGTGAAGTGCAAGCTTATAGTCCCTGTAGAGTATCGACCAAAGATCGATGAGACTCTGCGGGGATTTGCTGATGCTTGCAACCAGATACTTGCAGTAGCCAAACGTGACAACTGTTGGAATACCACCAAGCTTCACCACAAGGTTTATAAGCCAGTGCGAGAAGCTACGGGTCTTAAAGCCAATCACGTTTGTCAGGCTATCCGCAGGGTAATTAACAACGCCAAAGCCGTTAAGCAAATCCACAAGTTCAGACCCACCTCGATTAGCTTGGACATTCGCACTTTCAAATATGTGGAGTCCGCGCAAACTGTGGGTGTGACATTGAAGTGTGGACGAGTTGACTTTAACTTGTCGATTGGTGGCTACCAGGTTGCACTGCTGAGAGGACAAAACCTTACTAGTGCAACGCTGAAGAAGTCTAACAAGGGTGATTACTACATCAACTTTGTAGTTGAGATTGATACCCCACCAACGGGCAAAACGCCCAAAGTAATTGGAGTCGATCTCGGACGCCGTGACATCGCCACCACTTCTACAGGTAAGTCCTGGAGTGGCGAACAGATTCAGTCTGCCAGGGACAGATTTAGCCGAGTCAGAGCGAACGTTCAACGCAAACGCACTCGCAACTCTAGACGGTTGCTCAGAAGGCTCTCTGGCAGAGAACGTCGCTTTCAAGAGTGGCTCAACCATAACATCAGCAAACAACTGGTACAGGAGGCTCTCGTAGCTGAGGCTGCATTGGCTTTTGAGGACTTGACCGGAATCCGAGACAGCCTCAACGAGAAGCCGCGCTCTAAGACTCAGAGGCGTAGAACGAACAACTGGGCGTTTTATCAGCTCAGGTTGTTTGTGAACTACAAAGCCGCAATAGCTGGCGTACTCGTTGTGTTTGTTCCACCTGCTTATACCAGTCAGACTTGCTCTCGTTGTCGGCACGTCCATCCCGAAAAAGGGAAGTCGTACCGGAACGGGAAGCAATTTAAGTGTGGACATTGTAGGTTTGAGCATGATGCTGATATCAATGCAGCTTGCAATATTGCTGATTTGGGGAAGTCTGTAAGCCTTCCCGAAAGTCCAGGGATAGCGTGTCTTTTAGAAGGGCAATTGCCTCTTTTTAGATTGGCTTGATCCGGGCTAAAGCCCCCGCACTTTAGTCGGGGGTGAGCTTACAGTTATGTCTACTTCTTACTTAGAACGCAATTCAGGACAAAGGCTGTGACTTTGAAAATCGGTTTACTTGGATTGGGGACAGTTGGTACGGGAACGGCAGAGATTTTGCTGAACCCAACAGGGCGTCATCCCCTGCTGCAAGAGATAGAAATTTATAAGGTAGGGGTGCGATCGCTAGATAAACCCCGCACAATATCGCTACCCCCAAACGTTCTCACGACGGATCTGGAGTCCATTGTCACCGACGAGGCAGTTGATATTGTGGTGGAAGTAATGGGGGGATTGGAACCTGCGCGATCGCTTATCCTCAAAGCTATTGCCCACGGTAAGCATATCATCACTGCCAACAAAGCAGTGATTGCCCGTTACGGTGCTGAAATCTTTACAGCGGCTCAAAAAGCAGGCATTTACGTCATGCTAGAAGCCGCTGTTGGTGGGGGTATCCCTGTGATTCAACCCCTAAAGCAATCCTTAGGTGTCAATCGAATTCGTGCCATCACTGGCATCGTCAACGGCACAACCAATTACATCCTCACCCGGATGCAAGCGGAAGGGAGTGAATTTAATGATATCCTCGCCGATGCCCAGCAACTGGGTTATGCCGAGGCTGACCCTACCGCAGATGTCGATGGCTTGGATGCGGCTGATAAAATTGCGATTTTAGCCTCGATTGCCTACGGAGGACGGATTAAATTACCAGATGTATCTTGTGAAGGGATTCGCCAAGTTAGTGCGGCAGATATTGCCTATGCCCAGAAACTAGGGTTTGTGATTAAACTACTAGCCGTGGCAAAGCGGGAGGAAACGGCACTGGTAGCTGATAGCCCAGATTCAGAAATGCTGCAAGTGAGAGTACATCCCACACTTGTCCCCCAAACCCATCCTCTCGCCAGTGTCAGCGGTGTCTACAACGCGATTTTGGTTGAAGGTGAACCGATTGGACAGGTGATGTTTTTTGGCCCTGGTGCGGGTTCTGGCCCAACTGCCAGTGCTGTGGTATCAGATATTGTGAACATCGCTGCCGTTTTGAAAACAGGTGGAAACACGGAACACCTGCATCCCTTGTTGAGTTGTTCCCATCAACACTACTGCCGCCTTGCCCCGATGTCGGAACTGGTAACTCGCTTTTATGCGCGTTTTCTCACGAAAGACAGTCCGGGTGTGATCGGGAGCCTAGGGACTTGCTTTGGCAAGCACAATGTTAGTTTAGAATCGGTTGTACAAACTGGCTTCCAAAACGAGTTGGCTGAAATTGTTGTTGTCACTCACGATGTCCGTGAAGGCAACTTTCGGCAAGCTCTTGATGAAATTCGCACATTAGAAGCGGTGGATAGTATTCCCAGTATTCTGCGAGTGCTATGAAGGTGTAAGTAAATACCAATGACTTTATCTGACTGGCTTCTGGTTTTTTCGACAATTTTCTGCCTAATTACCCAAGCGATCACTATAAATGTAAATCCTGCGATCGCTCAAGAGGGTTGTCCACAACCCGCTCTTTCTCGCCTAACTCGCCATAAAGTTGCGGCAGGTGAAACCTTAGAAAGCGTGGCGAATCAATATAACCTCATTCCAGCGACGCTAATCAACCTCAATCCCGGCTTAAGAGGAGGGGCGTTGCCAGTTGGCAGAGAAATTCTGATTCCTCCTTTCAACGGTATCCGTGTGCAAGCACCTAGAGGTTCTAGTTGGCAAGATTTAGCTGCCTCTTACGGTGTCCGTGCTGATGTTTTGTACGAGATAAACGGCTGTCAAGCACAGCCTCAGCTAGTCTTCATTCCAGGGGCAAGTTCGCCAGCAGGGGCGCGTCCAAGTAGCGATCGCTTCACCGGATTTGCTGCTTACCCGTTGCCCTCTGAGGCTACAGTCGCACTCAGCTATGGCTGGCACCAAGACCCCAATACTGGGCAAGCGCGGTTTCACAGTGGCATTGATTTGCTAGCAGACCCTGGAACATCAGTACTGTCAGTGGATTCTGGAACTGTAGCGTTTGCCGATCAGCAGGGAAGTTACGGCAATTTAGTGGTTGTCAATCATCAGGGAGGACGCCAAACCCGCTATGCTCATCTTGGTCGTGTGAGTGTGGCGGCAGGTCAATTGGTGAAGGCAGGAGATACGCTAGGAATAGTTGGTTCTACTGGTCGCCCTGAAATCGACAGTCCACATCTGCATTTTGAAGTGCGCTACTACTCGTCTCAAGGTTGGGTTGCCCAAGACCCAGAACCAAACCTTAAGGCAAAACCAACAGCGAGAGCGGTAAGGTTCGGGTAGCCGTCCCTAAATTCATGTTGCGTAAATGTAGGTCGTCAGGTATCAAGATCGGAAAACTTGCTTAATAGGCCAGTTGAGAGAGCGGCATAGAGAGCAAAATCTTTCTCTACTCCACTTCGTTCTAACATTACGAGACAATCACCAGAGCAAAAACCCTGAAAATAGCTCTGAAAAGAGTCAGTCATCATGGACTATAGAGGGAAATTCACTATCATGGAATTTTCACAAGCACGGCATAATTTTTCATCAGCTATTACTAAGTTTTGAACAGAAAACCTTTTCCGGTTTCCCCGCCTAGCCCACTAAAAAAATTGGCTGCTAAACTGGCAACATCGCCTTTTAGAGGCACAAACTAGGGAAAGAATAAGAGAGGCTTCCGATCCTTCCTATGTTTCCAGCTCAACCTCCTGCTTTGGAGAGTGGATTTCGTGCCCTGCTGAAGAACCGAGCCTTTATGGTGTTATGGTTTGGGCAGTTACTATCCCAAGTAGCAGACAAAGTTTTTTTTGTTTTGCTAATCTCTCTTCTCGAAAGCTATCAATCACCGCAGATGTTTGAAAATTCAATGCGCTCTGCCGTGATGATGGCTTTCACGTTACCAGCGATTTTATTTGGCTCAGCGGCTGGGATTTTTGTTGACCGCTTCCCTAAAAAGCAAATGATGATCGCGGCTGACGTGATTCGGGCAATATTGATGCTTGCTATCCCCCTCTTGCCCAAACAGTTTTTCATCCTGTTGGTGATTACGTTTTTAATCTCTAGCGTGACGCAATTTTTTGCTCCTGCTGAGCAGGCAGCAATTCCCTTATTGGTAAAACGGGAAAATTTGATGTCAGCCAATGCTTTATTTACGACAACAATGATGGGTTCATTGATTGTCGGTTTTGCCATTGGAGAACCGTTGTTGAGTCTGATTAGAACCTGGGCAGGAGAAGATAGTCAAGAGGTTTTTGTTGCTGGGTTGTACCTTGTTGCAGCGGCGAGTGGCTTTTACATCAACATCAAAGAAAAAATAACTCGTAAGAGTAAGTTAGCGATTCATCCTTGGCATGATTTTAAGGAAGGACTGAGCTACTTGTGGAAAAATCGCTTGGTACGCAATGCGATGATCCAGCTAACTACCCTCTACTCAGTCTTTGCCGCATTAACGGTACTAGCGTTTAGTTTGGCAGAAAGGATTGGGCTTAAACCCACGCAATTTGGCTTTCTGTTAGCTGCCGCCGGAATTGGCTTAGTCTTAGGTGCTGGGGTATTAGGACACTGGGGCGATCGCTTTCATCATAAGCCTTTACCGTTGATTGGGTTTCTCAGCATGGCGTTTGTCTTAGCTGTATTCACCTTCACAGAACACATTTGGCTGGGATTAACGCTAAGTGCGGTGTTAGGATTAGGAGCCTCATTGATTGGCGTACCGATGCAAACTGCTGTCCATGCTTCGACAGAAGAATCGATGCGAGGTAAAGTCTTTGGCTTTCAAAATAATGTCGTAAATATTGCTCTGAGCTTGCCCTTAGCTATTGCTGGACCCTTAACCGATGCCGTCGGCTTACGCACTGTGCTAATTGGCATGAGCGCAGTAGTGGCAGTAGCGGGCATCTGGGCGTGGCGAAATACTCGCAAAGTTTTACAGGATGTTATTTGAAGTAGGTGATGTCATCTAATTGGGGTTACTGTCCTGACCCCATTGCTTGGGTGATTTGAAGAGCCTGAGCGAGAAGTTCCGAAGCTTTTTCCTTTTGTTCTCTTGCGGTGTATTGACTCGCTATCTCAGTCAAGGCTATAGCTTTGCTGTACTGGTTATCAATCGTTTGGGCGAATTGAAGCGCTTGGTCAAATTGTCCTATCTTTGCATAGCTATTTGCGATCGCACTTAACAACCAGGTTAGATTCAGCTCATTCGTTGAGAGTTCCCGAAGCGTCTGGACAACTTGTAAAGCTCGATCCGGTTGTCCTGCTTCTGCATACCGGGAAGCCACTTGAGTTAATGTAGCGATTTTCGACTCAATCGAGGTACCCCCAAGGCTTTGGGCAATCTGAAAAGCCTGATCGAGTTGTCCCGCTTCTGCGTAATGGCCAGCAATGTTAGACAACACCATAGCTTTTTCATCTGTATCGCCAATCATTTGGGCGACTTGAAGCGCTTGGTCAAATTGCCCTGATTCTGCGTACTGATGAGCAATGCTAGACAACACCGAACCTTTGCGGGAAGTGTCATTGATGGTTTGGGCAAGTTGAAGAGCTTGATCGTATTGTCCTACTGCCGCATACTGACGAGCAATGCTAGACAACGCCTCAGCTTTGCCGGAGGTGTCATTAATACTTTGGGCGAGTTGAAGAGCTTGATCGTATTGTCCTGCTACTGCATATTGACGAGCAATGTTAGACAACGCCCCAGCTTTAGCCGAGGGGTTATCGATGGTTTGGGCAAGTTGAAGCGCTTGGTCGTATTGTCCTGCTACTGCATACCAGCCAGCAATTTGAGACAATACCATGTGGCGTTGGGCATCATTGTCAATAGTTTGAGTGACGGACAGGGCTTGAGACAGAACCTCAATCGCTTGAGTCTTTTGTCCAACTTGTATATACCTGTCAGCAATTTCAACCAACATACCAGCTTTAGACCAGACATCATCAATACTTTGGGCAGCCTGAATAGCCTGATCCAAAACTTCAACAGCTTGGGCTTTTTGTCTTAACTTGATCGTGTGATCAGCAATTCTAAACAACGTCAAGGTTTTGAAGTTTGCATCATCAATAGTTTGAGCGCTTTGAATCGCTTCGGCTAGAATCTCAGCCGCTTGGTCAGTTCGTCCGACTTCTGCAAGTTGGGGAGCGTAGTAAGCCAGCATAAGTCCAATGAATTTGCCATCATCTATTTCTCTGATGATCTGAAGCGCTTGGTCGTATTGTCCGTCCTCCCAATACCGACTAGCGATGTCTGCCAAGTTTTCAAATTCATCATTATGACCCAAGCAGCCTGTTGCTGTTTTAGCAACTTGAATGGCTTGTGCTAAAAGCTGTGAACTTCTCGCTTCCTGTCCTGCTGCGGCATACTGACGAGCAATCTCAGCAATTGGCTCTGGTTTATTGCAGTTGTCGGAAATCGTCTGAACTAAGGGTAGGGCTTGAGCGAGGAGGTCTGCGGCTTTATCCTTTTGTCCTACTGCCGCATACTCACCAGCAATCTTAGTTAACATCCAGAGTCGGTCTATCTCAGAGCCAAGAGCGCTACCTCCTGGCAAGATTAGGCTTAGCAGTGCTGTAGTCGCCAGAATTTTATTAAGTTTCATTGCCGTTGACTCCGGTTTCAAGCAGGGCTACCCAGAAGCTGACTCCATACCTTACACAGTAAGGAATCAGGCATAGGTCAACTGTACTGTAAGCCTAGCCAACAACGCCAGCTAACGTTGACAGTTGTTGTGGATGAAAAGCTAAAAGATAATCGTTCAATAACTGAGAAGAGTTCGGACGTAGCAGCTTGAAAGTGATCGCTCCCCCTTCTTCTAAAACCAAGTTGCTAAGGACAGGAGAGCGCTTGAGTTTGTGACTCTTTAGTAGAGAAGATAAACAAGGAGTTGGCGTTGGCGGGAAGGGGTAATGCCCAAGAAGATAAGAGAGTTGAAAGCAATAGTGGCAAAAGTTGGGTATGTCCTTCAATCAGGTCGAGGTAAAGGAAGTCATACTTATTGGAAACATCCGTTGCTACCTGAAGAACCCTTAACTATTCCCGGCAAGGATGGGGATGATGCTCCGCTATATTTGGAGAAGAACATTCGACGGGTACTCAAAAAGCTCGAAGAGATTGAAAACGAGGAAGGTGAAGAATGAGCTATCACTACAGTATGGTGATTCAATGGTCAGATGAGGATCAGCTCTTCTTAGTTCACTTACCTGAGTTTCCCTGGCAGCAGTTTCATACGCATGGTAGAACTTATGAAGAAGCTGCCCAAAATGGTCAGGAAGTAATTGAGGCTTTTGTTGAGATGCTTACTGAGGAAGATAAACCACTACCAGAACCCAGAATTCTTCCGACAAAGCCGTTGCATGTTGCTTAGTTGAGTGTGGCAATAGTGCTGTCCATTCTAATGGACTTAAGTTGTCCAACAGGGACTTGAGTCCCTGTCGGGTAACCAGGCTTGGAATACCTAGCCAACAACGCCAGCTAACGTTTGCTCTTGCTGTCCTTGTGGTGTTTCATCTTGAGGCAATCCGAGGATATCTTTGTACATCTTGATGTACTGCACGGCTGATTTATCCCAGCTAAAGTCTTCTTGCATCCCTCGCTGCTGTAAGGTATGCCATTGGTCTTTAAAGCGGAAGGCTTCAGAGGCACGAGCCATACAAGTGTAGAAGTCTAACGGCTCATAGCGGTCAAAGCAGTAGCCCGTACCCGTTTGGTTAACGGGGTCGTGGTGGGCAACGGTATCAACCAAACCACCTGTGCGCCGCACGATGGGGACACAGCCGTAACGCATGGCTAGCATTTGGCTGATACCGCAGGGTTCAAAGCGCGAAGGCATCAGGAAGGCATCACTACCTGCGTAGATGCGTCGGGCGATCGCGTCGTTAAAGAGGAGTTGGGCGGATAGACGCCCCCGATAGCGGGATGCCATTTCCCACATTTGGGTTTCATAGTAGCGATCGCCTGTACCCAATATGACAAATTGGCTATCGGTGTATGCCATGAAGCGATCGAGAACTTGGATGAGTAGGTCAATCCCTTTTTGATCGACCAACCGCGTTACCATCCCCAACAGAAAGGTTCCGGCGTTCACTTGTAAGCCGATTTCTTCTTGCAGGGCGATTTTGTTAGCACTGCGCTGCTCAAGGGTATCAGCCGTGAAGTTGTGAGGGATGTATTTATCGGTTTGGGGGTTGTAACTTTCTGTATCAATCCCATTGACAATACCGACTGTCTTCCCACTGATGAACGACAGTAAGCCTTCTAGCGTTTCACCGTATTCAGCCGTTTGGATTTGCTGGGCGTAGGTGGGAGAAACTGCGTTTACGCGATCGGCAAATTGAACTGCTGCTGCCAAGGTGTTGTGACCTTGCATATACCAAGGACACCAAGTCATCTGATCTAAGCGCCAGCGCCAGGGTCCCTGATAAGCGAGGTTGTGAATGGTGAAAACTGTACTAATATCAGGGTCTTGGTGCATCCACACCGGAATCATGCCCGTGTGCCAGTCGTGGCAGTGGATAATTTGCGGCTTCCAGTAGTTCCAGGCAAATTCAGCTGCACCATTCGCAAAGAACGTGAACCGCCAGTCTTCATCTGCCCCACCGTAAATGTTACGACCAAGGAAGGATGAATGCCCGAAGAGGTACAGAGGAACATCAGTTCCCGGTAAAATCGTCTCATAGACACTAAAGTTCTGGAACATGGCGTAGCCATTCCAGATTGGTTCACTAGGAACTTTCATCTTGTCGGGCAAGAAGCCGTAGTAAGGCATAAAAATCCTCACATCATGCCCCATTTGCTTGAGAACCTTAGGCAACGCCCCGACAACATCCCCCATCCCCCCAACTTTTGCGATCGGTGCAGCTTCTGCGGCAACAAATAGAATTCTCATATTGATTGTTGTGTTCCTTTAGTCTCAGATAATAGTACCCAAAGAACGCATAATCGTATGTGTTGGAGAGCGATCGGTGGGGGAGTTATCTGTCGGTTGGTTAGCATTATGACAATCTGTCTTTTGACATTGATTATTCTCTAGATTCAAATTAATCAACGGTGACTTTTGATTGTGCCGTAACCTGTGCGTTTCACAAGCGATGGGAGAGTAAATTAGATGTGGGATGAGCGATATGGCAAAGCTGAATATGCGTATGGCACAACACCCAATGACTTTCTTGTTTCGGTTGCCTCCAAAATTCCACAGGGAAGAGTACTGTGTTTGGGAGAGGGTGAAGGTCGTAACGCGGTTTATCTTGCCTCACTAGGTTATGAAGTGATTGCAGTTGATCAATCGAGAGCCGGTCTTGCCAAAGCAGAACAATTAGCCGCACATCGACAGGTTCAAATTCAAACAATCACAGCTAATCTAGCTGATTTTATAATTGAGCCGAAGTCCTGGCAGGGAGTGGTTTCTATCTTCTGCCATCTCCCATCTGCGTTATGGCGACAAGTTCATAAATCTGCGGTTGCAGGTCTTACTCAAGGTGGTGTGTTTGTGTTGGAAGCGTATGCACCGCGTCAGTTGCAGTTTCTGACGGGTGGACCAAGAGACTTAGATATGTTGGTTTCACTTGATACTGTAAGAGCAGAACTAGCCGAACTGGATTTGGAAATAGCGCAGGAAATAGAGCGTGATGTTACAGAGGGAATTTATCACACTGGAATAGCGGCTACAGTTCAAGTGGTTGGGAAAGCACATTGAGTCGGTTGATGATTTCGGTTTAATCAAGGAGGCGCTGAACAAGAAGAATCCAGAAGTTTAGGAGTTTTGGAGAGTTCTACTACTTAACGTTTGCCCCGGCTTTGCCGAAAGCGATCGCACTTGCCCGACCAATACCCGAACTACCGCCAGTGACAATTGCGACTTTCCCCGTCATCTTATAGCAAGCAGCAATCAGCTTTCAGCGGTCAGCTTTCAGTCGAATAGGCTCCGGCTAGGGCGCATAGCCTCCCGTTGATGTCCTAACCTAAATGGCTACTGCTATACTTTCCATTTCAGTTTCTCCTGACTGACTCCAAGGAAAGCTTATCGAAGTTGCCTTGTATAAGATTGTAAATTCTTGCTCAATTTGCCAATTGTTAAAAAAATGCGATCGCCCTTGCAAGCGAAAGGCGATCGCATCCTATAACTCACGGTCGTTGCTGGACAACTTAAGCTGCGTCAAGATTGGCAAATCAGCATTCTAGCCGCGCTGAATTTCAGCAAAAATGGCTTCTAGAATTTCTTGTGCGCCTTGTTGCCGCATCCGTTCTGCAAGTTCAATCCCCAGTTTTTCAGCCTGACTTGCTTCACCGCTAAGCGTGTCCTTTACCAACTGCTTGCCGTCTACACTGGCGACGATACCCGTTAAGGTAAGAGTCTCCCCATCTAAATGAGTATTAACACCGATCGGCACCTGGCAACCACCTTCTAACTTACGCAAGAACGACCGTTCAGCATAGCAGCGTTGTGCTGTTGGGATATGTTCGATCGCCTTGAGCAATTCTAAGACTTCGGTATCACCAGCGCGGCATTCAATCCCCAAAGCCCCTTGCCCGACAGCATGAAGAGAAACTTCTGGTGGTAAAGTTTGGTGAATGCGATCGCCCATTCCAAGTCGCTGCAATCCGGCGACTGCCAAAATAATTGCGTCGTATTCCCCTTCATCCAGTTTTGCCAAGCGCGTGTTCAGGTTGCCCCGGATATCTTTAAAGGCTAGGTGAGGGAAGTGGTAGCGCAGTTGTGCCAGCCGCCGCAGCGAAGACGTTCCCACAACTGCCCCTTCTGGTAGGGTATCAATCTGCTTATCTTTGTGCTTTTCATGCACCACCAGAGCATCAGCGGGGTTCTCCCGTTCCGTAACAACTCCCAAGACCAATCCGTCTGGCAAGTTGGTAGGTAAGTCTTTTAGGGAATGAACCGCAAAATCAATGTCATTGCTGAGCATCCCAAGTTCTAGTTCCTTGGTAAACAGTCCCTTATCTCCAATCTTCGATAAGGCAACATCCAAAATCTTGTCGCCGTGGGTACTCATGGTTTGGACTTCAAAGGTGCGATCAGGAAAATGTTTTTGTAGTTGTTCCTGCACCCAGTAAGTTTGAACCAGAGCGAGCTGACTTTTGCGAGAACCAATACGAATCGTGCGGAGAGGAGTGGTAACAGTGGAGGACATAGAGCGATCGCAATTGAAAACTAGCGAATGGAGTCACTTGATCTAGACTACCGCAGCAAGAGACTGTGCGATGCATTTGAGAGAATTTGCAAGAATTTGGGTCATCACCCAAGCTCAAACGGTCTCCCCATCTCCCCATCTTCTATGTAGATTCAATGTTTGACCCTCCCCTGGCTTAAAGCACAGGGGATTCTAAGAAGTTGTTACGCAACGGGTTAAAACCACGTTGCTCCACATTCTTCTCTAGTTTTAGAAGATTAATCCTTCTTGGGGCAGTCAAAGACCCCCTAGACACTCCGGCAAAGCCATTGTGCTTACATTTCCTTCCGATGTTTAGGGAACCATTTAAGTCGCTATTAACCAGATGTCCATCACGAGTCCGATACAACCCTCGCTTAATCCGCTTGCCAGAGAACTGGTAAGTCTTGGGGTTGTCGGCATTGTACACAGGGATTTCATCACCATCAACAGCACTAGCTTTACTGGTGTAGGACTCTTCCTGTTCCGTGTAAATCAGTCCGTATCGCTCACACAACGCTTTCAACTTAAATCGCAGGCTGTGAAACGGGATTTGGACAAAGTTCTGGTTATTGCGCTTGCCGATGTTGATTTCCTGTTTGATTCCAGGGTTGTAACCAACAATCATCTGTGCAATCTGGTTCTTGATGCAGTGGTTCGCGATAAACCGTGCTGTCTTGTTCAGGTAATCTCTCACCTGATTGTTGCGACGAGCTACCAGCTTCACCTGCTGATTGGTAAAACCCTTAATGCCCTGCTTATCCTTTATGGATTGCAAGTGAGCATTCCGCTTGTTGTACCCTTGGTTAATCGATTTAATTGGTTTGCCATCCACAAGGAAGGATGCCCCCGAAGTATCAACACAAGCGGCAAGGTTATCCACACCCAAGTCAATGCTGATTGCACGACTTGGGTTAACTTCTACGGGTTCTGGCTCAGTCTCACTGATAAACTCTACCTCGAAGTATCGAGCGTTGTATTTGGGGTGGATTCTCACTTCTTTAACTTGATTAATATCAAGTCGTTTAGGAAATGGAATCCAAATCTCTCCATACTGCTTTTTAAAAGCTTTGGACATTGGAACCCTAAACTTCCCGTCCCTGACAACGATTCTAGGAATTATCAGCAAGAAGTAGCCATCTGCAGGCAGGTAGTGAGGAAGTTTAACCCGTTGTTGGTAACTCCCCCCTTTCACTGCACTAATCAACCCGTAGAAGCTTTTGAATGTTCTGTCTACTACCTTCAAGGTTTGTTGAGCAATATCAGTGTTAAGCAACTGGTAGTTCTCATTACCTTTACATTGGTGGTAGTTCGACTCGTAGCGCAGATGTTTACGTTCCTGAAAGAAGTATTGCCGAACCGTGTAAAGCCCTACGTTGTAGAGATTCTTGCTCATTCGGCACAATTCCCTCAGAGCCAAGAACTCGGACTTATTCAGTTCTCGCAACTGGTTCTTCTGAGTCAGGTACATAACCATCATTTCGCTACTGCTGGAATCATATAGCGAAATGGCAGGATAAATCCGGCTCACCCGTTTTCCTCCCTTGGCTAAAGCTCTTATGGTTTCCAACGAGGATTTTCTATGAGCTGCTGGTTAAGCCTGATTCCTGAGCCAGATGCCAGGATAGAGAAATATAGATAACTGGGTGCAGAGATATCGGTAAAGGCTTGCTTTAAGTAACAAAATTTTTACAATCCATGTCAGCAGCCAAAAACCCAACTTTGTTACCCATAAGAGTTGGCATCTTGCATTCTCTTAGCGGCACGATGTCCATTAGTGAAACGCCTCTAGTTGAGGCGGAACTCATGGCGATCGCAGAAATTAATCAAGCTGGAGGAGTCCTAGGTAAGCTTATTGAGCCTGTCGTTGAAGATGGTGCTTCTAATCCCGCTTGCTTTGAAAGCTTAGCGCGAAAACTCATCCAACACGAGTATGTTACTACCGTCTTCGGCTGCTGGACTTCTGCGAGTCGAAAAGCTGTCTTACCAGTCTTTGAAGCGTTGAATGCTCAACTCTGGTACCCTCTACAGTACGAAGGACTAGAGTGTTCCAAAAATATTTTCTATACTGGCTCTTGTCCCAATCAACAAGTTGAGCCAGCCGTTAACTGGCTGCTGCAAAACAAAGGCAGCAGATTTTATCTTCTAGGAACTGATTATGTCTTCCCACGTACTGCCAACAAAATCATCAAAGCTCAACTCAAACAGCAAGATGGCACAGTAGTTGGTGAGGAGTACGTTTCTCTAGAGTGCCAAGACTTTCGAGAGATTATTCTCACAATCCAGCAAGCTAAACCGGATGTTGTTTTCAATACCCTCAACGGCGACAGCAACCTCGCTTTTTATCGCCAATATCAAGAGGCAGGAATTACAGCCCAAGAAATTCCTATTCTTGCTGTCAGTGTTGCTGAAGTAGAACTCCAGAAGATTGGGGAAGCGGCTGTTGGTCACTACGCCAGTTGGAGCTATTTTCAGAGTTTGAACATCCCCAACAATCGGCAATTTGTTAAGAATTTTCAAGCGAGATATGGATGCGATCGCGTAACCTCTGACCCAATCGAGTCGGCTTACACTCAGGTTTATCTGTGGAAGCAAGCCGTGGAACTTGCCTCATCTTTTGAGGTGGAGCGAGTGCGTCTAGCGGCTTATGGTCAAAGCTTTGAGGCTCCTGGAGGATTTGTTTGCATCGAACCCAATCACCATGTTGGGAAAGCGAACAGAATTGGCAAAATATTACCGACAGGACAATTTGAAATTGTTGGAGGAAGTGATCATCCGATTAAACCACTGCCTTGGTTAGGTGTTGAAGAGTTGAACTTCAAGACTGCTGATGTGGTAATTGAAATGCTATCTGAAGTCAGCCAAGAGGTTCATAAAACTTGGCTGTTGGAGCAAAAGTCTCGTGAATTGGAAGCGGCGAGGGTAGAGTTACAGCGTGAAATTACCCAACGCCAGCGAGTCGAGGCAGTACTGCGTGACTCGGAAGCAGAACTCCATGCCTTGTTCGCCACAATTACGGATGTCGTCATCATCCTTGATGCTCAAGGGCGCTATCTCAAAATCGCACCCACGAATCTCTCACTGTTATACAAACCGGCTGATCAACTGATTGGGAAGACAGTACACGAACTTTTTGAGCGATCACAAGCTGATACTTTTCTTCGCTGCATCCAACAAGCACTCTTCACTCGGCAGACTGTTAATGTTGAGTACAGCCGTCCTGCGATCGGCAAACAAGAAGTTTGGTTAACGGCTAGCATTTCACCAATTTCAGACGATACAGTTCTCTGGATGGCGCGTGATATCACCGCTCGCAAGCGGGTAGAAGAAGCCTTACGGGAGAGCGAGGCGCGATTTCGGGCAGCGGCTGAGGGTAGTCTTGATGCCTTTTTCATCTTCCAGAGTTTACGAGACGAGGTAGGGCACATTATCGACTTTACCTTCGCTGACCTCAACGCCAACGGCGAACAGATGATTTCGATGACCAAAGAACAGGTGCTTGGTAAGCGAATGTGTGAACTTCTGCCCTTCAATCGCACCTCTAGCTTGTTGGAGAAATATATCAAAGTTGTTGAAACAGGAATTGTCTTAGAAGAGGAGTTTCCGGTTTCAACACCACAAGTGCAAGCCTCCTGGCTTCACCATCAAGTTGTCCCCTTAAGCGATGGCATAGCGATTACGTTAAGAGACATTAGTGAACGAAAACGAGCAGAAGAAGCCCTTAAGGAAAGTGAGGAACGCTATCGGGCTGTTGTTGAGCAGAGTGCAGAAGGCTTGTATCTCATTGATGCAGTCACCAAGCGTGTTCTGGAAGCCAATTCTACCTACCTCAATTTACTCGGTTATACTGCTGAGGAAATTCTGGAGCTGACTCTTTACGATCTTGTGCCTGTTGATCGAGACGTTCTAGAGGTAAGAATTTCGCAGATTTTAAGGGAAAAACATCTTTATCTAAGCGAAACGCAGCACTGCCGCAAAGATGGCTCTCTTGTTGATGTTTCTGCCAGTGTTAGCCTAATCTCCTACAGGAGTCGGAAGGTTTTCTGCGTCGTCGTGCATGATATTACCCAGCTTAAGCAAGCTGCTGCCGCGTTGCAGGAGAGTGAAGCAAGGCTCAGATTAGCCCTGGAAGCTACCCAGATGGGGACATGGGACTGGAATATCGTGACCAATGAAGTCGTCTATTCTGACCAACTCGGACCCGTATTTGGTTTGCCTCTGGGTATGTATCATCCTACCTATGAAGCCTTTCTGGATTCTGTCTATCCAGAAGATCGGGAGTATGTGGCTCAATCGGTGGCTTGTGCGCTTACAGAAGGAAGAGATTACGCGATCGAATTTCGAGTGATTTGGCTGGACGGAACCCTACATTGGGTAGGATACAAAGGTCAGGTTTACTGTGACCCTACTAATAAGCCAATACGCATGGTTGGTGTTGCAATGAACATTACCGAGCGCAAGCTAGCAACCGAGGCTCTACGGCAAAGCGAGGAACGGATGCGGGCACTTTTGGATGCTATGCCTGACCGGATGTTTCGCCATCGGGTGGATGGCACCTATTTAGACATCAAGGCACAAGCAGATGACTTGCTGATTCCACCCGAAATGTTGATTGGGAAGAATTTGCGTGATGTGCCGATGCAGGAGGAGGTAAGAGAGCAGTTGCTTAGCCTAGTTCGGGTAGCTGTCGAAACGGGTGAGCTACAAACCTATGAACATGAACTAGAAAAGGCTGATGGGGTTCATAGTTTTGAGGCACGGATTGTCAAGAGCGGTGTTGATGAAGCCGTCTGCATTGTGCGCGATATCACTGAGCGTAAGCAGGCGCTTGATGCTCTGCGGCAAGCTGAGGAACGGTATCACAGCATTTTTGAGAATTCTGATCAGGGGCTATTTCAAGTAACACCGGATGGGCGTTATCTCAGTGCGAATCCAGCACTAGCCAGAATTTACGGCTACAAGTCTCCTGAAGACTTGATTGCCAATTCGACGGCTATCAGTGAGCAAATTTACGTTGACTCCCAACGCCGAGGGGAGTTTTGGGCGCTAATGGACGCACAGGATCGGGTATCAAATTTTGAGTTACAAATTTTCCGTCAAGATGGCAGTATTATCTGGATTTCGGAAAATAGCCACGCTGTTCGTGATGCTGATGGGGAACTGCTCTACTACGAAGGCAGCATTGTTGATGTGACAGTGCGTAAGGTTTGGGAAGAAGCACTCCGCTATCAACAAGCCTGTGCTGAAGAACTGCTATTGAATATATTGCCGGAGCCGATCGCGCAACGGCTAAAGTTGGCGGAAAGTACGATCGCGGATAGTTTTGCTTCAGTCACGGTTTTGTTTGCTGACTTGGTTAACTTTACAGAAATTTCTGCTCAGATTCCTCCCAGAGAATTAGTGGTTTTGCTCAACCGGATATTTTCTGAGTTCGATCAACTCAGTGAAAAGCACGGTTTGGAGAAGATTAAGACGATTGGCGATGCCTATATGGTAGTGGGTGGTTTGCCCAAACCTAGAGCTGACCATGCAGAAGCGATCGCAGAAATGGCACTGGATATGCAACAGGCAATTAGTCGCTTCAAACGCGACAACAACGAACCGTTCCGCCTCCGCATGGGTATCAATACGGGGCCTGTAGTCGCAGGGGTGATTGGTACAAAAAAGTTCACCTATGACTTATGGGGCGATACAGTGAATGTTGCTAGTCGGATGGAATCCCAAGGTATGCCAGGGGGGATTCAAGTCACAACGACAACGTATGAACAGTTACGTGATAAGTATGTTTTTGAAGAGCGAGGTACTACCCTGGTTAAGGGTAAGGGAGAAATGGTTACTTACTGGCTTATGGGAAGAAAGGGTAGTTAGTTGTTGGTTATTGAGGTTGTTGTCAAGGCATTAGAGAAGGCGATCGCGTTTTTGGATCGGTCAACTTTCACATTAAAACGTAATAAGGCAATAAACATTGCTATATTCTAAAAAAACAATTTAAGCCTTATGTTGGTGCTTATTAACACGAAAAACACAATAAGATTTTTTTCCTGTGTTAAGTGTTAATTCGCGCTACTTAAGGGATCAGGATTATCCCACATGCAAAAAGAGCAAATCAGGATCGATTTCGGACAAATTGAACTATCAGACTTGGAAACCGAAGAGGATTTTCGCAAAGAAGCTCAAAGATTGCTGCCAGAAGCTCTCGTTCAGATAGGCGAAGCGATGGGTGAACAGACATGGATTGCCTTACAAGAAAAAGTAAAAGGCTCACGCTCGAAAGGAACAACCTCGTCTAACGAGAAGCGCAAGTTTGTCAAAGAAGCAGGGAAAAACTACCAAAGAGGGGCGACGGCTAGAGACAGAAAAGAAATTGAGGACTATATCGTGCAGCAACTGCGTAGTCATCAAGAGTAAGCGGCAGCGGCTTTTAAGTTGCTTGCTTGCTTGTAATCCCTTCTTTGTTAGCCGTTGACGGTTGTCAGTCAACGGTTAACAGTGACAAAAAGTAATGCTTGTTCAATATTAAATTTAAAGGCACATCAGCTTATTAAAAAATTATCCTAACTGGGCACGGCTCGTAAAGGGTTTCCCCATTGCCTTTGATTTCGACAGTTTGGATAACTTTTAGCCGAGACGCAATTCGGTATAAATCAGAAGCAAACTGTTGGTGCAAAGCTTTTGCATCATCGTGTATGGGGCAATCAATAATCAAATTCCCCTTGTCCACTACAACTGTAGAGAATCTGATAAGTTGCCGATAACCGCGTCTACCATCGCCGAGAAGTCTTAGCTTAATTGAATTCATAGGTACTCTTTTCTTTACACTATTGATTCTTTGGTTATCGGATGTAACTTAAGATTAACTGCTTTACTCTTTCGAGCGGCGTATCTATATCTAAAACTACTGGTTTTTCTTGCCCAGCTATATTGAATAAAATCAGCTCTTCCCCAAACTCTATAGCTGAAACGCTGCCTTTTGCTGTTGAGAATACAGTGGCATTCATGGCAGGACTATGTAACTCGGCTTGAGATAAATGTAAACGAGAAGTATTTTCGGGAATAACATCTAGTACAGTTGCAACTTCTATTGGATGAACTGCTGTATTGATATTAGAATCAGAAAATGACCGTAGAAGAGAGTCAAGCATAAGTTCCTCAAGATGATTTTACCTCATTAAAATCAGGTCAAAAAGAGCAGACATTCAGAAAGTGCCCAGCCCAGCAACGATAGAACCATGAAGCAGAAAGTGATGTACTCGCTCATATTTATACTGTATTACTCCTAAATGCTCTTGGCTCTTAGAAGGTCACCATTAAAAATAGTTTTTTCTTACTTTTAAAGATAAAAAACTTGCTGGGTTTTAACTTCTGCCAAAAGTAAAAAATGTTAGAGCGCTCGCTTACAACAAAGTAAGACTAGGGTTAGATAAATAAGAATCCGGTAAAAATCTTGTATGTCTTGAGAAGGGGATTCGTGTTAAGAAAGGTTGTCTGGATGAACACAGATTGGAGAGAAACGAAAATCTTTGTCTTTGGGTTCAGTATCAGCAGCCGTATTGAAAGAAACAATGAGCAAGGAAATAACAGAATCGTGGATTTACTACTCAGGTTGGCTCAATCCTGATAGATACGCGATCGCATATTCCAAGCCTGCCACTACCCGTGCAAAGTGATCGTAGTTAACTTTGTCAGGGGTATCATTTGCGGTGTGATAGTAGGGATAACGAAAAGGTGCGGTATCCGTTACCATTATTCCGGGATAACCCTGCTGCCAAAACGACCACTGATCTGACCAACTAACACCAGTAATTTCGTTGGGTAGAGCAGTCCCTTCAGACGGAAATCTGGTATGACGACGGAAAGATGCGATCGCATCTGTTACCAGTGACTCGGAAGCGACATTGCCAACGAAGCTGATGAAATTCCCTTGGAGCGGGTAGATCGAGGATAGCTCAGGTAAAGGATATTTTTGGCTACCAATCTTGTCAGAATAGTACCCGATTGTTTCCAGACTGAGCATGGCAACGACGTTTTCCGAGCGCTGTTTGCACCGAGACGCATAAACCAGGCTTCCCATGCCTTCTGAGAAGAAAAAAGGCGGCTCCTCATTGACAAACTCAACAAACCGTAAGGTTCTAGAAGGCTTTTTCCCAGCAAACAGACGCGCCAACTCCAGAGTTGCGGCAGCGCCAGTGGCGTTGTCGTTTGCACCGGGACTGCCAGATACTGAGTCGTAGTGTCCGCCGATGATTACAATCTCATCAGCTCGTTGAGTACCGGGGATTTCGACTTCAAGATTGTAGTAGGTCTGGTTGTCAATGGTGTATCCCTGCCGTTGAACTTTATACCCAGCTTGAGCGAATGAAGCGTCTAGGAAATCAGCCGCCGCCATTAGTTCCTTGTAGTGTAGGAAGTTGCGTTCCCCAATTTCACTCCCCAACTTTTCGACATCTCGTTGAAGGGCATCCCGTAGCGCCACTTCCTTTTGGGTTAATGGTGGTAACTCCCCTCGATAGCTTTCTCCAGGCATTTGAATCATAGTCAACCAACCCCAGCTAATGAGAATACCCAGGATAATGAGGAGTCCCGTCAACAGGAGCAAAGCGGATTGAAAAGGTCGTTGCACGCCCAATGGACGGTTTTTGTTAGTGTCCCGCTCATCCACAACTTCTCTTCTCATAAGAAATTACAAGAGAGGGTATTCAAGCATTCCAGTAGCTTAGAAAGTTTGTCTGGCAGAAACCTGACTCTGTGGTGGGATATAGTGAGCGGCAGTGGCACTATAGCAGAAAGCTGTCAGCTATCAGCCATCAGCTTTTTTGTTTTCCTGACCAATAGCGCTTGTTTCACAGCATTGAACTTGTACCTCATTCACTAGAGAACTGCTACAAGCTGCTTAAACGCATCGAGAAATGTTTAATTAAAAACATCGGGTGTGTTGCATAGTAGTTGATGTTGATTAACAAGCATTATGTCTATTCAAGTTTACGGAATACCAAATTGCACTACCTGTAAGAAGGCTCTCAAATGGCTCGAAGATAACGGTGTTGAGTACGACTTTATTAATACAAAGGAAAATCCGCCAACCCGCGAAACGATCCAAAGTTGGGTGGATACTCTAGGTGCGAAGCCGATGCGGAATACTTCTGGTCAATCCTACCGGGTACTAGGTGAGGAGAAGCAGACTTGGGCTTCGGAGCAATGGATTGAGGCATTTGCTAAGGATGCGATGCTTCTCAAGCGACCGCTTTTCGTGAAGGATGGAGCAGCCGTGCTGGTAGGATTCAGAGACAAAGAGGATGTGATGCGGGAAAAGTTGGGGTTATAGATGCCTGTAGTAGACATCTTCAAATACAAACCCTCGTGAGAGAATAGCAAAAAATGTTACGTTCCAGATTGCACGCTGCCCAGAACCGAGCAACCTTGGATGGCTCCATGTTGGATAAAAGGATTTGTAGTCCTTCTTGTAAAACTTGTTGCTCACTCTTAACGTTGATCGCGCCATTGAGCAATTCATTCCGCCTTCCGTCTTCCATGTACTGCTCCAACGATTTGTCAAACGTAGATGATTTTGTACAGCCTGAGTTATGGTGATTCTAGTAATCTAAACTGTTGTTGGATCAACTGCTACAATCCCTTCACTTGCATAGCGAACAAAATCAGCTATATTGAACGTCAAAATGTGCGTCACACCATTTGACTTCATGGCAGCAACAAGACGGGCATCATGCACTTGAACCCCTAAGACACTGAAAGCGACGACAAGCCGACGCCACTCAGAGTAGAGTGTAGGCAGATCGGGCAACAAAGGGAAGAGGCGCTCGATCAAACGTAACAGCCGATCTGCTTCAGTGGGGGTTAAGCCAAATCCGTTTCTTGTTGTGGGTCGTGTAGCGACATTCCAAAACTCAACACAGTTTTGCGGTGTGACTTGCAGCTTATGTCCGTCAAGTCTCAGTTTCCGCACGGCAGCTCGTAAGATTGGGTGTAGTGGATGGTTGCGATCGGCAAAGCGTAACAGAACGTTTGTGTCTACGAGGTATTCCACGACTAGGGATGATCCTCATAAATACTCGCACGGCTCACTGCATAATCCGATAGGACAGATGCATTTGCTCCGACGCACGCTGCAAACTCATCTGCTAAGTGATCTGCGACTGCCTCAAACTCATCGTCAATTGATTGTTCAGAGACCTGATGGAATTGAGCTGCCCTTTTTCTCTCAAAATTCCGCCGGAGCATGGTTTTTTCATGGTAAGTTCGTGCTTTCGACAGTTGCTCAGGTAACCGCTCAATAGGATCTACTTGCTGTTTCCACTGAAAAAGATTGGGAAAGACGTTTGGTGAATTCTCCTCTACCCGTGTTACTGTTGCTGCGGCTCCCCAGGTTTTATGTGGCGGAGGGAAAATCGGATCTAGATTTTTGAAGCCAGCAAGGGCAAGAATCATATAACCGTAGAATCGGCTGAGTAAGAGCATGTTGTCCAACGATTGCACTTGCTCTGCTTCCGATAAGCTACCTCCCTGACTAAAGAGCCAGTCTGGATGGGCGTTACGATGGCGAAGAGCTTCAAAAGCCTCGAATGCTCTGTTAAAGTAAGGCTTCCACTCTTTTGTAAAATATTTTTCCCTAAACCGCTTTAAACCGCCTTGAACATTCCATTTATCGTTTGGCTGAGAAGGATGCTCTTCAAGAGAGCGCAGGGCAGCTTCAAGAATAGTTGAAAGTAGAAGTTCCCTTGCTTGCCGACTTTGCTGACGAGATGCTTCTACCATTTGCCAAAAGATTCTCCGGCAAATATCAGTATGTGGGGAGTTACGGGCAAAAAATTCTGTTAAACCAATGAAGGTCTCTTTGTCAAGTGGGCGACCGCCAAAGGGAGAGAGAAGCTCTAGAGAGTTTAGTTTTCCCTTTTGACTTAGCTCAGTAACCTTTTTGGAACCACGTACTACCTCACGTTGTAATAGCCAGAGTGTTTCTCCGTACCAAATAGAAAGCGCATATTGAATAGCCATTGCCCAACGCCAACTTTCAGCTTTTGACCAATGGGTCTTTGGTAATTTCCAATGCAGCTTAAGTTGCTTTTCATCAACAAGGTGTCCAATCAAGTTCTGTTGTTGATTATCTTCATACAAAATTCCGGATGCTTTCCACGTTTGCCCAATTTGATGTTCATTGATTCGCACATCAGTATAAACAGTATCAGGTAGCGACAGATCACTCTTAGTTTCGTAGATTGCTGAACCCGTCCAAATTGAGTTATCAAGGATTGATATGATTGGGGTAATAGATTTACAGAAAAAGACACGTCCAAAATTGATTGAAAGACGACCCTTGGAAATGTTCCATTCGTCAGAGCCAGTTAGTCGTATATTTGGTGCGATCGCCCAATCATAACTCTGTGGTCTCATCCGAATTGAGCAAATATTGCTTTTAGGACTAATACCAACTTTCCCTAGGTCAATTTTCGATAGGGTTTTTCCCTTTTTATCTAAAAAAGCTTCTAGATGAAAACCCTCATCGGGATTCCAAGTCATAATGCCGCGACCTTGATAACGGTTGCCACGGTAGTGGAAGTAGAGTAGCTCTAAAATGTATTCAGCTTCTTTGAAGTAATCCATAATTTGATTTCCCAAGAATTAGGCTAACCCAAATCAGATATCTTCATACCATTGATGAGTCTTGATTGTAAGTTATCTGAATTGCTATCGATGCAACCCAGTAGAGTGAGTTGATAAATACTATCGCTCGTCATGCCCACCCCAGAAGTGAGATTGTGGTTATACAAGTCATAATGGCATCATGGTGAAGAAACGTATCTTTAGTAAGCTATTGATGAACCCAATACTAAAGAAGTTACCGTCATGACACAAGCTAGAAACGTCCTTGGAGGAGAGCTGGAGGTTTGCTGCACTTCTCCCATGACTGGATATTATCGGGACGGAAAATGTAGCACTGGCGCTGGTGATGTTGGCTCACATATCGTCTGTGCCCAAGTTACTGAAGAGTTCCTTGCCTTCACCAAATCGAGAGGAAATGATTTGAGTACAGCAGTGCCAGCGTTTGATTTTCCTGGTTTGAAACCTGGCGATCGCTGGTGTTTGTGTGCGAGTCGGTGGAAGGAGGCACTAGATGCTGGAGTCGCTCCACCTGTAGTTTTGTCAGCAACCCATGCATTAGCTGTGGAATACGTTTCTTTGGATGAACTGAAGCAACACGCACTCGACCTTGCCTAAGCGCCTATCCTCGGAGTTCAAGAGAGTATAGATGCGATCGCATCCGATATTAAAGCTCATTCGGTGCTTCATTGGTCAATAGATTTCTCAGGGGTTCTACCACTGGAGGAAGGTTGTTCTGAATCGTTCCCCAGACAAGGTTGAGATTAACCTGAAAATACTCATGAGCCATAATGTTTCGCATATCGCTCATCAATCGCCACTGAACTTGAGGCGCACGAATCTGAATCTCGGCAGGAATATTTGCTGCTGCTTCACCAATGACAATGTACTTATAGAGGACTGACTCTACAAGTATTTCATTCGCGCTAAACTCTTCAAGTGTCAGCCCATCTGTGCGCTGTTGGATAGTAGAAATCGCATTCAAAATATCCTGTACTCGGAGTTGCCAGCTTCTAGAAGACATGAATCACATCTTTCAAAACAGGTTCACGCAGATGCTCTTCTAAAGCATCCTGGGTACCCAGGTCAATATCACGTCCCAGGATATCCTCTAAATAGTGCTGAATCTGAAAGAATTCAAAAAATCCGACAGGTTTGGAAAACTCAACTAGAAAATCTACATCACTATCTTGTCTAGCTTCATCCCGTGCTACAGAACCAAACAAATCTAAAGACTTGACTCCTAGTTCTTGAAGCTTGACCTGATGGGATTTGACAATCGCTAGCACCTCATCTCGCTTCAATGTTGCAACCCTCGTTATCAAACTTCATTCCTCAGTTTCTCCCATAACAATCTCATCCTAGTGTCAGTCAGTGGTTGATGTGTGCGATCGCAAATTGCCTAGGCTAGCGAAATCAAACAACTGAGTATCGGCAAGATGGGATGGGGTAACATTTTGAAGACTACTGAATAAGCTTTCAATTCGACCTGGATGTTCCCGTTCCCAAGTCTGCAATAGCTGCTTGATCTGCGCCCGTTGCAGATTCTCCTGAGAACCACAGAGATTGCAGGGAATGATGGGAAACTGTTTGATGTCTGCATAACGCTCGATATCACGCTCCGAACAATAGGCTAGCGGTCGAATAATTACATGTTGTCCGTCGTCGCTCAACAACTTTGGTGGCATGGCTTTGAGTTGTCCACCGTAGAACATATTGAGAAACAAGGTTTCCACAATATCATCCCGATGGTGACCCAGAGCAATCTTAGTAGCCCCCTCCTCAGAAGCAACGCGATAGAGAATGCCGCGACGCAAGCGCGAACATAGGCTACACATGGTTTTTCCTTCAGGGATGACGCGCTGAACGATGCTGTAGGTGTCCTGTTCGACAATTCGGTACGGCACCCCCAAAGAGTCCAAATACTCTGGCAACACATGCGCTGGAAAACCTGGCTGTTTCTGATCCAGGTTCACGGCGAGGAGGTCAAACTTTATTGGGGCTTTGCGTTGGAGGCTTAGCAGCACGTCGAGTAGGGTGTGGGAATCCTTGCCACCCGATAGGCAGACCATTACGCGATCGCCTTCTACAATCATGTTGTAATCTGCGATCGCCTTTCCTACTAAACTGCGTAGGTGCGTCTCCAGCTTTTTGACAGTCTTTGAAGTACGAACCTTTGTCGCTTCCATGCAACGGTTCCCTCAGTTTTCCACTGCCCATTTTAGGCTGAAATCAGGCAAAGGCAAGTGAAGGCACAAGCGACAAACCGGAGATATGCGACTCATTTATCATTTAGAGAGGTTCGGTTCCACAATTTCTGACCAGTTCTCAAAATTTCGCCTTACCCAATCCATGCCAACTTCGTTATTGAGCTTGATTTTCTGAGGCGTATTCAGATAAATCTTCCGCAAAATGTCAGCGTCTTGCTCGACCACTATTTTGGCAAAGTTGAGAAACTTTTTCCCTAAAACCATAAAGGCAGGGTGTTTGGGTAGACCGTACATCAGCACGTAGGTTCGGGTCTGAGTTTTGGACTCCGGCACAAACAGGTGGATTTGTGCAATTTTGCCCAAGCCGTTTTCCACATGAGCGATAACTAAGGACGGAAAGTGATTTTCCAAGTGAGCTTTAATGATTTTTGGAATTAAGAGTACATCGGGATTACTCAGCTTTTCTCTCCAGCTAGTTTGTGCTGTTGGCATGTTGTAAAATGCATCAGACTGATGACCGCGATCAGTAAAACTTTCAAACTGCACTTCTTGAATTTTAAAAAGAGGGCTATGGGTGCCATTTTGATGATTGTAGTCGTGCATATTAAGCAGCATTGGGAGCAAATCGGTCTCCACGCTGGTGTCAGCCGTATGACCAATAAACTCATACTGGGAAGCAATTTCATTCAGAATATTGGGAATCGGAACTTTGGCTTTATGCCCGCCATACGACCAAATAAAATTACCTTGAATAATAAGGGGTAGTGGCTCTAGTTGCGGCAGAGTTTTTTTCTTCGACCCTGGCAAAATAGTGCAACCCTCACTATCAAACTCAAGCGCATGAAATGGGCAGACTACTGCACTCGTTTTATCTTCATGCTCATGACACCACCCTTCAGATAACATAGCTCCCATGTGCGGACAGGCATTGGGTAAAGCGTTTATTTTGCCAGTTCGATCTTGCCAAAGGACATAGTCTGCGCCGTAAAGCGATACTTTTTTAGGTTTGTTAACTTCCAACATAGACTTGTGTGCCAAGAGCCAAGGGGCACCCTCAAGCATAGACATCGGTGTTTTACTCCTTGCTAAATTGAGTTAACGTTAGTTCTTGCCGCACGGGTTATGTCACAAGATGTGACGCAAGTTAGGCATCTATAAAGTGCTGATGAAGCAGATGCAGTCAGTTCTGCTGTGGGTGTAAACTTATTAAATGTGACAATCTTTTCGCGTCTCTTTAGAAATTATGACAGGATATTCATGTTTGTCAAGGCGCTCGCAGAAGTTACGCTGAATTTATGAACGCTTCAATATCAAAAAACGTATCCTTGCGCCGCCAGCCAAAGCAGAAGCGCAGTCAACAACGTGTCGAGCGGATTCTAGAGGCGGCTGCCGAGGTGTTTGCTGAGGTGGGTTACGAAGCAGCGACAACTCACGCGATCGCGGCTCGTGCGGGAACGGCGATCGGTTCCCTCTATCAGTTCTTTCCAGATAAGCTGGCGATTTTCCATGCTTTGGAAGAACGTCATATGGAGCAGGTAAGAGCAATTCACGCGCAGCTAATGACGCCTCAAACGGCGCAACTACCACTCAAACAGATGATTCAGCAGCTTGTGGAGACGTTTGCTGTCTATTTTGAGCATCCAGGGCCGAAAGTCGTCTACATTCAGTACTTCGTCGCGCCGGAGATGTTTAAGTACTTCGACGATAATTTTACCCAAGGACTTATCCAGAAGTTCGCTAACCTGTTAAAGCTGCGAAACTTTGCCTTAAGTACAGAGAAAAGCAAGCTGCTAGCTGAGGTTTGCCTCCAGTGCTACAACTCCCTGCTTTTGGTAGCATTACGCAGTGAGCGCACACATCGGCAGCAGCTTTACGAGGAAGTTCAAGAGTTATTAGTAGCCTACTTACAACCCTACGTGGGGGACGAGTTGCTCTCCAACGCAACGCAGAATCTTGATGGACAGCGTACCTCTGAGGTGCTTTTCCAGAAGTACCAACTTTCGCCTCGCCAACGACTCGCCCTCACTTTTGCGATCAAGCATGGAGGGCTGACGATTCAGAACTTTGAGGAAATTTGCCCAGAACCTTCACGGCGGACGCTACAGCGCGAACTACGAAGAATCGTGGAGAAAAGGCTACTATTGCCTGAAGGCCAGACCAATCAGCTCTATTACCGCCTCAACCCACTCTATGGTCAACTTGCGACAAGTCGCGACAATATGCGACACTAACCATTTAATGTTTCATTACTGGCTGCGGTTCACAACTGACTCTTGTGAGAAACGCAACAGTACCAGAACGCCAGAATTTGGTATCATCCCTCCAAAGGTAGGTAAGAGTAAAAAACTTTAGAGGCATCTACCCATGAAAGTTCTCCACGGCACTTGGATTCCCTCATCCGAAACATCATTCATCCAAACGGGCGCTTTTTACTTATGGATAGAAACGTTTTTTCAGAAGAGAAAGAAAACTCAATCAGAAAACATTCATCCAGGACATTTAAGGAAAGAGGATTTATCTAACTTTCTTGTCAAGGAATTGGGTATTCCCGAAACTCCCACGACCCTGATTAAAAATAATATTTCCTCAAAATACTTCATTCTACCTAGCCTCGATAACCAACCTCTCCCTTCTCTAGAAATGACTCGATATCTAGAAGGAGATACTCCTGAAGACATAGATTTTAAGGCTTGGGCTATTGATTGTTATCAAGTCACTCGAACTCTTCGAGGTACTAATTTTAAGTCTTACCACGTCACACCAGTTATTCAACTCCTCAATGACCTTCATTTTCTAGCTCTCTATAGCTCAAACGAACTCCAGTTTGGCTCAGACCTGCTCTTCTGGTACCACTATACTCAGTCCTTTAAGCAAGTTCTCCTCAAAGACCAATATATTCCCGCTCTAAAATATCGGGAGTTACCTCTTCCTAAAGGAAAACGAAAAAAGCCAGCTAATAATTTTGAAGTTTATCCCGCTTGGCAAATCATTTCTGAGCAATATGAAGCAAAGATTCATCAATATGTTGATTGTATGCCCCTGGCTTGTGTTTCCGGCTCAGAAAGCCAAATAAACTCAACTGAATTTTATGATAAAGAGACTTTATTACGACATTTCTCCGAATATCTCCTAACCGAAATTGTTACGAATACTCCTTTATCAGCTAGCTTTGAAAAAAAGATTAGTGACTCGTTGATTTACAGTTGTGTTTATCCCACCCAGTCCAATGCACCTTGGACAAACAACCTTGCTCTAGAAGACTATAAACAATGGGCAGCTTGGAAGCAAAAATTAACTGTAGCTCAAGATGCTGCTGCCTTCCATCTGTGTTTTCAGTTACAATCTGCCCCGGAAAGGGAACCGGACAATTGGCGACTAAACTTCCTAGTTTCCTTAAAGAAAGACCCATCTTTGAAGCTAGATTTAGATGATTATTGGCATCTGAATCAAAAAACTAAAAAGTCCATTCATCAGCAATTTGGCAAAGAGTTTGAGAAAGACCTGCTGTTAAACCTAGGATATGCCGCCCGGATGTATCCCCAAATTTGGAAAGGACTCGAAACCAATCAACCTATCGGTTTGCAACTCACTTTAGAAGAAGCCTTTGGCTTTCTCAAAGAAAGTGCTTGGGTTTTGGAAGATGCTGGTTACAAAGTGATTATTCCTGCTTGGTGGACACCAGAAGGTCGCCAACGGGCAAAAATCCGCCTCAAGGCTTCCCCAAAGAAATCATCAACCAAAGCAAAAAATAAAGGATACTTCAGTCTCGACACCATTATTCAATACCAATACGAACTTTCCCTTGGCGGACAGCCAATTACAGAACGAGAATGGCAGTTATTAGTCAAGGCTAAAACTCCCCTAGTGCAATTCCGGGGTCAATGGGTGGAGTTAGACCAAGAGAAAATGCAGCAGATGCTGGAATTCTGGCAGTCTCACAGTGAAGAAACCCCTGAAATGACACTGCTAGATTTGATGAAAAAAGCCACAGAAGCTGCCGAGGAAATCGAAGTTGAACACGACGATGTCCTGGCAGATATGATGGCAAAGTTGCAGGATAAAAGCCAACTTGAACCGATTGAGAATCCGGCTAAATTGCAAGGCAACTTAAGAGAATATCAAAAACGCGGTGTTTCTTGGCTGCAATATCTAGAAAGGCTTGGTCTGAATGGCTGTCTTGCTGACGACATGGGACTGGGAAAAACTATTCAGGTTATTGCCCAACTGGTTAATGAAAAGGAATCAACTCCAAAAGTACCACCAACTTTATTAATCGCACCGACTTCTGTCGTTGGCAACTGGCGAAAGGAGATTGAAAAATTTGCGCCTCATCTCCAAACCCTAGTGCATCATGGTAGTAGCCGAATTAAAGATGACAAAGAATTTATAGCTGCCGCTTCAAAGTACGATGTCATAATTACATCTTTTACTCTAGCCAGAAAAGACGAAAAACTCTTTAAAAGTGTGACATGGCAGCGAATTGTACTCGATGAAGCACAAAATATCAAAAATCCTCAAGCCGCACAAACAAAGGCGGTTTTAAAACTCCAAGCTAGGCACCGTCTGGCTTTAACAGGAACACCAGTAGAAAACCGCTTATTAGATTTGTGGTCAATTTTTAACTTTCTCAATCCTGGTTACTTGGGCAAGGAAGCACAATTTCGCAAATCTTTTGAAATTCCGATTCAAAAAGAGAATGACAAGGTGAAGTCTACCACTTTAAAGAAGTTGGTAGAACCCTTTATTCTTCGGCGAGTGAAGACAGATAAGCAAGTGATTAAAGATTTGCCGGACAAAGTTGAACACAAACAGTATTGCAACTTGACGAAAGAACAAGCTTCGTTATATGAGGCAGTTGTTAAGGATGTAGAAAGACAACTTGAGGAAGCCGAGGGGATGCAACGCAAGGGGCTAATCTTGTCTACCCTGATGAAGCTGAAGCAAGTGTGCAATCATCCCGCCCAGTTCTTACAGGATAGTAGTGAGTTTCTCCCGGAGCGATCGCATAAACTAGAACGCCTTGCTGAGATGATAGAAGAGGTCAATGCCGAAGGGGAAAGCTTACTGATTTTCACCCAGTTTACAGAAATCGGCGACAACCTGGAGAGATACCTGAAACAAACTCTTCATTACAACACCTATTACCTTCACGGAGGCACCAATCGTAACAAACGAGAAAAGATGATTACTGAGTTTCAAGATGCAGAAACTGAACCTTCTGTGTTTATTCTTTCTCTGAAAGCTGGTGGTGTCGGAATTACTCTAACTAAAGCGAATCATGTCTTCCATTTTGATCGTTGGTGGAATCCAGCAGTGGAAGACCAAGCAACAGATCGTGCTTTCCGAATCGGTCAGAATAAAAATGTCTTTGTTCATAAATTTGTAACATTAGGAACGTTGGAAGAGCGCATCGATCAAATGATTGAAGATAAGAAGAAACTCTCGTCAGCAATTATTGGGACAGATGAATCTTGGTTAACTGAACTGGACAATGACAGTTTTAAACAGTTGATTGCTTTGAACAAAACAGCAATTCTGGAGTAATTAGAAATGGCACAATTTAGTAGAACTTGGTGGGGAAAGCGATTTATTGCCGCATTGGAAGCCTTTACTGACTCAGCTCGGCTAGGGCGCGGTCGGTCTTATGCCAGTGGAGGTAAAATTAAGGAATATAAGATAATTCAAGGGAAAATTACAGCAAAGGTGAGAGGTTCAGTGAATCCCTATTTTGGAGTTTACAAAGAACCTTTATACAACACAACTATCGAAATTAAACCCATTTCAGCAGCAGATTGGTCAAAAGCGATCGCACAGATTGCCTCGAAAGCTAGCTTTGTTTCAAAGTTGTTAATGAACGAAGTGCCGGATAATATAGAATCGGCTTTTGCAGAGCTAAATTTAAATTTATTACCTCAGAGCCGTAAGGATTTTACAACAAATTGCTCCTGTCCGGATTATTCCAATCCTTGTAAACATATTGCTGGGGTTTATTACTTAGTAGCATCCGAATTAGACTCTAACCCATTTCTATTATTTGAACTTAGAGGTTTATCACGGGAAAAACTCCTTCAAGAGTTGGCTAAATCTCCATTAGGTCAAGTTCTCTCCTCAGCAATAGAACCTGAAGACATTCCTATTGAATCGGCAGTATCATACTATACTAAACCCGAAAAAGTGCCAGGAAAAGAGTCGGTAAGTTTAAGAGAATTTTGGCTAGGGGAAAAGCGCTTACCACAAACTATCGAAGCGGCTTCTCCAGCAAGTATTCCAGCAATTTTAATTAAAAAGGCGGGAGATTTCCCACCATTTTGGAAGAAGGATACTTCTTTTATTGAAGTAATGGAGGAGTTATATCAGCGAGTAAGAACGAAAAATAAAGGGGTGATGTAGCGAGTAACAATGTTAATGGTCACAAGGGTTTCTGAATTGAAGGTAGGCTATCTAAGATAACTTCCGTTCCCTGGTCTGTGGGTTTTTCGCTATTGTTCTGAGGCTGTACTAAGCGCTCTTGTTCCAACTGCTGCTTTTGTTCTTCCAGACGGCGCTTCTCTAGTTCTAGCTGCTTCAGTTGCACTTCAAAGTTTGCTTGTTGGAGTTGCAACTGCTGGTTGAGCTTTTCGAGTGTGAGTTCGGTATCCTGCGTACTTTTTTCTTCGGTGTTCTTCTTGGTTTCGTTTTGCCTTTCTTCCAAATTGGAAATAAAGCCCTGCACATCTTGCTTAACATACTGCTCGACGCGCTGGGCAAACGCAGTGTAGGCATCGGTATGGGTCTCAAACTCCCGATAGGCTCCAGTCAGTTGGAAGAACTCCCAACCCTCAATTTTCAAGCCTTCGGCAGTATTACGGTAGTTGCGATACTTCTCACCAGGAGCAAAAAATTCCTCGACGGCAGCACTGATGGCTACTGCCTGACTTAAGCCGAAGGCTGACCAACCTGCGATTTCTTGCCAGCGATTGTTACCCTTCCCAAAACCGACCAGTGCTGGGATAATTACCCCTCCAATGATAGTCATCAGCCTCAGGGAATGATGGCGATCGCGTTCTTTGGTGGCTCGTCCCTCCAGCCACAGGACTTGGTCGAGCCAGCGATTTTTAAGAAAGTCTTTTCGCAAATCTGATAAGTCAAGTCGGTCGATCAGTCCACTGAAGGTCTGTTTGATGTACTGGCGATAGTTGTTTTTCTTTGCCACAGCTTTAACTTCCTCTTGTGCCAAGATTTACTCTTTATAATTCTGATAATAAATCTGTCTGGAGAAAGATGACTATAAGAAAAGGAAAGCTAGGCTGTTCGGTTCATTCCGTCGATGGCAGCGTGATTCGTGCCCACCAACATGCAGAGTAGTGGAAAAAAGGAGCGAAGAAGACGAAAAACTAGGTCGTTCTCAACATTCCTTTTACTGAAGAATTTTACAAGCACTTAGGACAGCGAGGGGTTTCTCGTGCCGAAGCCCTACAGCAAGCACAACAGGTGATGTTACAAGACCCCAACTTTCAAGCCCCCAGTTTTTGGGCTTCCTATGTCTTAGTGGGAAGTTGGTTTTGATCGTGATGACTACGGGCGCGTTTCTGCTTGAGAACTAAGTGGAGTAACAACAGCATCAGCAACATCTTTTAGATCAAATAGTTCCAACAGATTCATCCAATCATCTGAATGGAGAGAGCGATGCAACGCAAGCCCAGTCAGCGCTTCCTGGGAGATATCATGCTCTACGAAAGCAATGTATTGATCGGACTCAGGTAAGGTTTTTAGCTGCTGAACCAGCTCTGGACTCGCCTCCACCCGCTTAACCTGACCCCAAACCTGTGGGTTTCCCGATAGATCCCACTCATCACAAATTATCGAAAATTCCCATTCATACTGTTTGCCCACTTCTAAAGGCTGTTCAGTTTCTGGAAGTTTCACGCTAACAATCCCTGGCGCATCAGGTAACGCCATCGTGAGCGGTTGCTTGATGGCAGGGCGTTGATTTTCATCCTCTAGCATAAATTTTGCTTGTGTTACCCGCTCCGAACGACCCACAGGTAGGTAAAACCAAAACGTAGGATGGTCAGAAACGGTTGTCCCTGGCTCATTCTCCGGGACTAGAGCCGTTAAGGGCTTGCTGCCGGGAGGGACACAGTATCCCCGAATCGCTCCACCCCGCGATCGCCCAGAGGGTCTTCCTTGATTGCGCTCACGGCGAAACAAATTCACAATTCGCTCTCCAACAGACTGCGCTTGGGCTTGGGGAGCATCAATGGGTAGCAAGGGAAGCATCAGCGTACTTAGAGTCAAAATCAAGATGCTTTTTTGATAGCGTGATAACCAGCTCATTTCTAGATACCTTCTAAATTGAGATCAATCTAAGCCTGTCGCAGCCGATAAGTTAGATAATTGACACCAACTCCAGTTACTACTACAGCAATAGCCGGAGGAACTAACGGCACCCAACCACTCTGGCTGACAAGGATGATGTAGCATGTACCATAAAGAGCGAACAACGTAACGACGACACTGACAACTGTTAGCCGATACGGTCGGGAAAATCGCCAGACAACCAAACCCCCGACGGTAGACCAGCAAAAAATCCACAAAATTTCGCCCCAAATCGGCATCCACCAAATTAAGGGACGCTTATCTAATACCGCACTAATAATTTGGCTTACCATCTGAGCTTGCACGATCGCTCCAGGCATATCGCCGTAGGGGCTATGCCAGTGGTCAGCGTTCCTATCTGCCGTATCGGTGTAACCAATGATGACAATGCGGTCTTGAATTTTCTTGGCTGGCACGTTGCCATTGAGGACATCTTTTAGGCTAACCGTTGGTGCAAAGTTGTTGGGATTACCCTTGTGGGCACGGTAATTGAGTAGGGTTTGATAGCCTTCTAGTTTGCCTCCTGTGTCTTGATAAGGACTGCCACTTCCCAACAGTTGCGGGATTGCAGTCTTGCCAAACTGCATATCTCGCACGTAGTTGCCCTCATCATTCTGAGGAGAGGTATAGGAAATCCCTTGGGATTCAAGGTACTTTCGAGCCAAAACCAAGCTAAATGCCTCTGGCGTGTTGCAAAATTCGGGATCTGGTTCCTGTAATAGTGAGTGACGGCGCACAAAATCTTCGCCATCCTGAGAGAAGTCATTAAATCCAATACGGTTCATCGGGACTTCACTCGGTGGAATATAGCCTCGCCCATCAACGGAACTTGCTTTACAAAGAGCAATCAGGTTCTGAGTTTGCTGGAAACGTTTAGCTAATTCTGGCTGTGCCTTAAAATCTCGGTAAAAATCTAACCCTATGAGTTGGGGTTGATGAGCTGATAACCTTGCTAAGGCTTCATCTAAGGCTTTGTCTGGGATTGTCCCAATTCCAGGCTCATAACGCCTCTCAATCATGTCTTGCCGGAGTGCCTCGCTACTAACCGCATCTACCTCAACGATTAAGAAACGCTCATCTTGGGGTTCACTGGGACGTAGGCGCATTAACTGGTCATACACTCTCAGTTCAGCAGGCTCCATCCCGCCAAAAAACCGAGCAACAACCACTAGCACCGAAACAAGGGCACTTGTTAAAAACACCGAACGTCGTTTAATCTTACGAAAGGGAAGTTCTCGGCTGGCTTTGAGGTATTCCAGTTGCAGCGCATTGGGCTTCGGTTGCTTGTCTGCTGATTGGTGCAACCATTGCTCAGAGGCTACTAAATCTTTCCCTCGCAGTAAAAAGCTATCATCGCGCTCTTGTTGCTCCCATTCCCTAGCCTTCACCAGTAAGCGAGTGTGGCTTTGCACATAGTCCGGGTCACTATCTAGCGTCCGGATTAATTCGCCAAAATTGGGCAGAAATTCACCGCCGTGCCTGCGGAAATCAATCCACTGGACGTTCTCTAAAGCTGAGGGGAGTTCTGCTGTAGCTGTTTCTCGATGCAAGATGGCAACCATTCGTTTATTCAGCTTCTGGGCATAAGCTAACTCCTTGGCAACATCAGCATCGTTGACAAAACTAGGAGAAATGACCGCGACAATTGTGTTAGACCGTTCAATACCCTGATAAATTTCTTGCTGTAAGTTGGTATTGCCACTTGAGTGAGCTTTATCCTGCTGCAACTCCGCTTGGGTTGCAATGCTTTCCTGGTCAAACCACGCCGTTTTGCCCTGCATCTGCAACGCATCATTGAGCTTGCGAACAAAATCTGAGTCAGCACGGGAATAGGAGAGAAAGACATCTTGCGACACTTCAGGCGGTTGTCGCAGACTTTCAGTTATGAATTCTTCGTGCCACTGCGTTGGCTGATGTTGAGTCCTCTTTTGAGCAACTTGCAACCAGGCTTGAGCACGGCGCAGATTATAATCCCGCAGCAAAATACTAGGGTTGCGACTCTGCTGCTGCCACTTGAGTGCTTTAACTAAGAAAATCTTATGGTCATGGTAGTATGCCGCCTCGTGATGCAGTATTTTGAGCAGTTGGCTTTCATCGAGACAGTAATCCTCTTCCCGAACATTGTCTGTCAGGTCGGTGTAATGTAAACAGCGCAGTGCTGGCGGGATTTGCTCTGGCTCAACGGAACTAACCAGCACCGGGATAATCCGCTTATTAAGGGCTAGGGCATAGTTTAATTCTTGCTGACAGTAGGCGGATTTCAGGGAGTCGGGCGATAGCAAATAGACCAAGTTATCCGCTTGTTCTATGCCGTGCTTAATGGCTTCCTCAAACGTTTCCCCTGTTTGAATATCAATGGTGTTTGTCCAAACCGTCAGTCCTTCACGGCACAGGCTGTTGCGAATCTGCCTCATCACTGCCGCATTTTCCTGGGTATAGGAGAGGAACACCTGACTCATCAGGTTATGGGCATTTTTGGTACTTTCGGTGATGAACTCGCAGTGTAAATCACTGGGTGTGCAGGGGGGCTGCTCATCTTTAAAGCGCATCTTGAGCCAGACTTTGGCTTGCTGTCGTTCCTCACCGATGAGTAAATTTTGCGATCGCTTGTGCTGCCGTTGCCACACTAGTGCTTTACATAGAAAGTAAGTGTGCTGCTGGACGTAATCTTTGTGCCGTGCAAAAAGCTCTAATAGTCCGGAGAGCGATCGCTCAAAATCGTCAATTCCTTCGCGAAAATACACCCAGTTGATTTTGCCAATTGCCGGATGCATATTGGGAAAGCTCGAATGCAGTCCCTTTGCTTGATAAGCGTCCCAGTCAGCATCCGTTTTTTGAGGGTAGCGCTGCTGCCAGGTGTCGCGACTAATCTGTTCGACGTGCAGCAATGGGATAATCCGCTTGTGGTACTTGAGTGCCAGTTCAATTTCTTTACGGCAGTAGGGAGAGTTGATCGAATGGGGTGCGATGACAAATAGGAAGTTATCCGCCTTCTCTATCCCATCATCAATTTGGTTTTGGAAATCTACTCCCAAAGGGATTGCTTCAAAGTCAAACCAAACTTTTAAATCGCGATCACTCAAGTGTTGGTAGAGCTTGACGGCAAAATCTTTACTATCAGCACGTCCGTAAGAGATAAATGCATCCTGGCAACTATTCACGTACCTAACTTTAGATAGATTTTCTATATATTCGGACTATAACAAAACTATCTGGCGAGTTTAATAACCTTTTCTGAGTTTATTCAGATGTAATATGCGGAGGTTTATCCTGAGATACTTATTTCATTTCAATCCCCTCAATTTATTCTTGGGAGATTATGTACTCCTAAACTGAATGGCACTCTTGTTAAGGGAGATGAGGGAGTAATTTCTGCCTAATCTTCGCACCTTCCTTAAGTAAATGCCATGCCTCCTAAACTCCTGTTTCCTGAACTCCTTCCTTTGACCACTGACTATACGGATGTTGAGATAGATTGACATTGTAATATCTGAGATCATCGGAAACTTCTATGTCAATCCAGTCAGGCAGTTCAATAACTTGATTTTCGTCGGTGAGTTCAACTTCAGCCACAATTAAGCCTTGATTTTCACCAGCGAATTCGTCTATTTCCCAAAGTAAGCCAGCGAATTCTATTTTGTAGCGTGTTTTTTCAATCAACGGGGGTTCACATAATGTATCCAGCATTTCTTGAGCATCCTCTGCTGGAATAGTGTACTCATACTCCGCTCTAGAAACACCCTTGGTTAAACCTTTGATGGTGAGATAGCCTTGATTTCCTGCTAGGCGTACTCTTACAGATTTGCCTTTTGTAGTGGAAAGATAACCTTGACGATAGATGGTGCCAGTAAGAAGTGCTGCCTCTGACTGATGCCTACGCCACACTTCGCCCTTGACAAGAAACTTTCGCTCGATCTCAACTGCCATACCTGATATTTATAAGGGGGATGTACACGCCTAGATTGTTGAATACTATTTTATTTGTCCACGTTGACATAGTGAGTGTTGCGAAGCGATCGCATCTTGAAGTTGCAAGATAAACTTGTTGGCAAAAGAGGCAGGGAAAAGAAGCAGACAAGCAAAATGGCATTTGACAAGCAAGCATTGACCACAGGTAATAATCGGCGAGAACAAATCGAGCAAGTCGTGGTGACGGCCCAGCAGATGCGCGAGATAGAAGGGCGCATTTTTGAGGCAGGAATGCCAGTTGCCGCGTTGATGGAAAAGGTTGCCGGACTGATTAGCAGTCGTATCCAGGAACTTTACCCCCGTTCTCTCCTACGCCGAGTTGGTGTGTTGGTAGGTCCAGGACACAATGGGGGGGATGCTTTAGTCGTGGCGCGGGAGTTGCACTTCCAGGGCTACGATGTACTGATTTACCGCCCGATTTCAAAGCTCAAGGAACTCACAGCAAGTCATGCTCAATATGTAGAGAGTTTGGGTATTCCTGTTTATGAGCAGATTTCGCCCTTGTATCAGTGTGAGTTGATTATAGATGGCTTATTTGGGTTTGGGCAAACGAGAGTACTTGAAGGGGAAATTGCTGCTACCATTGACCAGTTAAATCAGCGATCGCAACCTGTCGTGAGCATTGACCTACCTTCTGGGATACATACAGATACGGGAGAAGTGTTGGGAACAGCAGTTCGGGCAACCCATACTCTTTGTTTAGGGTTGTGGAAGCTAGCATTTCTGCAAGACCAAGCGTTGGAATATTTTGGTAAGGCAGAGTTAATTGATTTTGGCATTCCTATGAGGGATGTCTGGTCAATCCTCAGTGAACCTGTTGGGATGCAACGGATGACAGCCGCCACTGCCAAAGACTTGTTACCGATACCTCGCCCAGTCGTAACTCATAAATATAAACAGGGGCATCTCCTACTAATTTGTGGTTCTCGTCGGTATTCTGGAGGAGCGCTTCTAACAGGATTAGGCGGGCGTGGTAGCGGGGTAGGGATGCTCTCGATTGCGGTGCCAGAAAGCCTCAAACCGATGCTGAGTAATCAGTTGCCAGAGGCGCTAGTTATCGGTTGCCCAGAGACACAAGATGGGGCGATTTTGGAGTTACCAGAAGCGGTTGATTTGAGTAAGTATAGTGCGATCGCATGTGGCCCTGGTTTGACGGTAGGTGCCCAGCCAGTGGTACAACAGGTGTTAGAAGCTGAATGCCCTCTGGTTTTAGATGCAGACGGCTTAAATATTCTTGCTGAACTGAGAACTATTCCAACATTATTACGGCGTAGGGCGACTACCGTTTTAACTCCCCATGCTGGTGAATTTAAGCGCCTTTTTCCCGACTCAGCGACTTTACTCCCAGATCGAGTCAGTGCTGTTCGGAAAGCCTCCCAACTGAGTCGTGCTGTCGTGTTGTTAAAGGGAGCGAGGACGGCAATTGCTCATCCGGGAGGCTCTGTCTGGCTGATTCCTGAGAGTACACCCGCTCTTGCTCGTGGTGGTAGTGGGGATGTATTGACAGGGCTTTTGGGAGGTCTACTGGCGCAGGAAGCCTTGCAAGAACAGCCTTTGGAAGCAACAACTGCCGTTGCAGCTTGGTGGCACGCTCAAGCAGGGATTATGGCAGCCGAGGAACGAACAGAATTAGGAGTCGATGCGTTTACCTTGTCACAGTATTTGATTCCGGTTGTGCGATCGCTTTTTTCAAATCACTAATACTCCAAACAACTAACAACCAACAACTAAACCTCAACAGAAAAATCCCTAACCGCCCGTACTAAATCATCCGGTGTGCCAATATCCAGGTAGCTACCTTGAGGAAATACCTCAGCTTCTACCCGCAATCCTTGATAAATTGCTGCCTGAATCACATCCCCAATTGGTATCTCGGATTGTGGTGCTAGATTATCAGCCGCCTCACTTCGCACTTTACCCGACTCCATCACTACTATGTACTCATGCATGAACTGCGTAAATGCAGGTGTCCAAACGGCAATCCCCCACATATAACGTAAATCAGTCTCGCGAGGCTTTTCGACAATTAGCTGCACTCGACCTGTCGTATCAAAATCAACCATACCTGCCTTTTGAGGTTGATTAGTCGGGAATAATCCTAAGACAACATCAGCTTGAGTCGTCGCTTGCCTAGCAAGTAACTGTACATAGGCATCATCAGGCTGAAACAAAATATCCGGGAAACCCAAGGCTACCAGCGAATCTTGCACAAAAGGATATGCCTGATCCAATGTGTAAGGCACACCATAAGGCAAGTTCATTATTAAATAGCCCAAGTTCATCTTCAGCATTGTGCCATCCCTAAAATAGGTAGGAATGTCCCACTTCCCAGCACGCAGAATAAAGAAGGCTTGCTCAATTCCTGCTAACTGCATCTTCTCCAACAGGTAATGGCAAACAACTTTTGGTCGCAGACTACCGCCTTCCTCTACATGCCGAAAGCCAATAGGATACAACTCCTTACTCATCGGTAAGGGCGAAATCCTTGTTGCATATCCGCCAGCAGGTAATAACCCAATGACTTTTTGCTTATTGGTTTGATGGCTGTTGGTCATAAAGGGCTGGGAGATAGGGACTAGAGGCTAGTGAAATGTACAATAGCTTATCTGAAATTAAGCCAAAGCATAGTGGTAGTTGCTTTTTGTTAGGAAGCGGCTGATATTTGAATTGCGATCGCAAACGCTAGTCTAGAAACTAAAGGTTGTCCGCACCGTTCCAATCACAACATCATCATTAACACTATTGTGGTCGGGTGCTGTCAGCCAAATCACCCCCGGCGTAATCGTGATATTATCCGTCAACTTGTATTGGTAGAACGCTTCTAGATGAAGTGACGTACTTGGGTCATCAATACCCAGATTCACCAGTTGATTGTCACTCTGTGTCACCCTTGGCTCCATGCCAATGATAATACCTGCCAGGTTACCAGTCTTACCCAAATCCGGAAATGCGGCGGTTACTGCCCAGTTCCAGATACTAGCATCTCCCTGATCGATGACACGCGCTTGGGTATATCCTGCCCAACCGCCCAAAACGAACTGAGGGCTAATTTCAAAGGATGCTTCCACACCGTAGGAATTGCTGAGTGCCGATAGTCCTAACAAATTGGCATTGTTGCTACCAGTTCCTAAGTAGTTGTTATAGGCGTGAACATAGGTTAAGCCAAGACTCAATCGTTCTCTCGGCTGAACCACTAACTGCGCTAATGCCCCATAGGAACCATTAAACAAACCAGCACCTGCTTCCGGATTACCCGCATCACCAGCTAAGTAACCTAGACTCAGTTCTACATTGTCACTAAAAGCGTGGCGAACACCAACACCAGCACCATTCACGAGGTAGTAGATAGAAGGGCGAGTCCCAAAGCGTGAGAGTGCGCCGCTTGCGCCATCACCATCCAGGTAAGGATTAACTGTATTAGCAAAATCTTCCGCCCCAGCAGCATTTGCCGCAATGACAACTTCCGTGCGATTACCAATGGGGAAACTATATAGCAGTTCATCCACTTGGACATCACTATCGGTTTCTCCTGTAAAAGCCAGTTCACCTTCAGGGGTAAGAGTGCGGCTTTCCAGAGAACCCAAGCCTTCTGCCTGAAGTCGTGTGCTGAGTAAATCTCTACCTGTAAAACTGGTTTTTAAGTTTAAACGAGTTCGATGACCAAAGGTGGTGACAGTATCAATATCATTACCGTCTGCATCCTCTCCATCTACAATGCTGGCAAGCCCAAAGATGACTTCTCCATCCAGTTTGGTTGTGCTGGAAAATTGCGTGAGTTCCAGTTCCCTAGTACGGGCAGTAAGCGCATCAACATCAGCGCGTAGTAAAGTGAGTTCAAGGATAAAGCCTTGCCTTAAGCGTTGTACAATCGCTAAGTCTTCTTGAGTGACAAGATTTTCATTTCTCGCGATGAGTGTCTGGATTTGATCAAGGGCGCGTTGTAAGCCTGCGGCAAACTCATAGCGAGTCATGCTGCGGTTGCCTCGGAAGGTTCCATCTGGATAACCTGCGATCGCACCATATCGTTCCACAAGCGATCGCAATGCTTCATATGCCCAGTCTCCCGGTTGAACATCAGCCAGTTGGGAAACGTTGGTTACCTGCCCAAAATCATCTGCTTCCCGATTGTTGTATTGATTGATTTGCTCTAAGACACTTGATGTTGAGTCTGTCGCCTCAACTGCTTGTGATTGGGTTAATGTTTGTTCAACTGAGTTGTCTGAAGATACGACATCCGTTGGGTTTTCCTCAAATCCCATAGTGACTGACTGCTCTATTGCACTCGCATCACCCGACAGAACGAAAAGAAAAAAGGCGATCGCTACAACTGGACTAACCCGTAGACGATTCTGCAAAATTTGATACATTTTAGCCTCACACCAACACACTCCTCCCACATTGTTAATCCCTGGATAGCTAAGATGCCAAGCAAATTCCAATATCTAGTGGAAGACGAGATTTTTTATGGGGCAATTCTTTAGAGAAGTAAACCTAGAACAGGTAACACCAATTTCCTTAAGTTCATTGGTGCAGACCGAAGAGAAGCAAACTTTAGCCAAACAAAAACACGCAATACTAATTTAAAACTGACCGATAGGTTTAGGAAACCAATTAGTCCCTTCTGTAGTACTAATCATTAAGTTTATTTTTCAATACCCTTAACAAGGGTAAAAGAAGTTTTTAACCTTTAACGTTTACTAAAGTCATTTGTCCATCATCTTTAACAGAAATCTCAGTAGCTCTATAACTTTTTTCGTGTAGGACAAGTAAGAACCTCACAGATTGTACTAGATAGAAGACTCAAGTTTTGTATAATTTATTTCTCTAGATAGAGTTTATGAATCCTTCTAAATGCTTTACTAGCAGATTGCAAGCTCTAACTTTTACCTAATCCTAAAAGAGGTTCTTCAATGCCCCCCCATGGGATTGCTTTTTTTATACAAGGCAGGTTTTATTAGAGGGTTGCACTTATTGAAGCAACTGACAAAAAAATAGAGTTTGTAGTAATGGTTACAGTCTTGCTGCCTAGTATTTCCACGCACAACTTGCTGCATTGGCTTATACAGCCACAGTTAGCGTTGCATATTCCCGATGGGTTTTTGAGTCTACCGGTTAGCCTCGTTACCTGGATACTTGCGATCGCCCTGATTGCAGTCTCTCTAAAGCAAGTGCAAGCGGACTATCAGGAACGAGCAGTACCACTGATGGGGGTTTGTGGGGCGTTTATCTTCGCTGCTCAAATGATCAATTTCCCGATTCCAGGAGGTACCTCTGGTCATTTACTGGGTGGAACGCTAGCGGGAGTTTTACTAGGGCCGTGGGCTGGATCGTTGGTGATGGTTGCCGTTTTTATTGTGCAGTCTGTCTTCTTTCAGGATGGTGGCTTAACGGTACTTGGAGCAAATATCACCAATATGGGTCTGATTGGGACATTTGGTGGTTATTATCTCTACAAAGCGATCCGATTTGCGATCGGACGCAATACTTGGCGGGGAATGTTGATTGGTACAGCGATCGCATCTTGGACGAGTGTCTTTGTTGCCGCCCTTTTAACGGCAGTGCAACTAGCGCTATCGGATAAAGTCTCTCTGGGGCTGGCTTTAGGGGCAATGGCATTTTGGCACATCCTGATCGGCATTGGCGAAGCGATCATTACCGTCGTGGCTGTCAGCTATGTCTGGCGCGCTCGACCCGATTTGTTTTTTGACCCGCCACGCAAAACAGTCTCCTCAAACTCTCGCCCAGTTTCAAGCCGCTAAATCTATACATCTTGTTAGACAGAGATTCAATACTTATGAGTAGCAACCTCTCTCGCCAACGCAACCGTGCCTTCGTCATCGCTGGCTTAGGTGTTGCCCTCCTAATTGCAATTTTCCTCTCTCCCTTTGCGAGTTCAGATCCAGACGGCTTAGATCGAGTTTCTCAGGATCTAAAGTTTGATGATGAAGCTGTCGAAGAAGCACCTGCCCAAAAGCTGCCCTTCTACGCTGTTTTTGAGGAATATGCGCTTCGGGGTGTACCGGAAGCCGTTGCAACTCCCTTAGCTGGGTTAGTAGGTACATTAGCAACATTTGGCTTAGCTTGGGGCATTGGCAAGCTGGTGGTTCGGGGTACGTCGCCATCTACTACAGACGATGATGCCCCCCAGTATCTCAATGATCCAGACCAGCCCCTGGATAGATAGGAATTACAAGCAGATGCTGCTACACATTGGGGCATTTAATCTAGATGTTGATAGCAAAAATGATACACCCTGGCACTCCTTAGCTCCCCGGACTCGCGTTCTATGTACCGTAATTTTGGTGTTTGCGATCGCGCTGACACCGGACGGGCGTTGGTGGACTTGGGCAATTTATGGCACAGGTGTGTTAGGTGTTATCCTCCTGAGTCGGGTAACTTGGAGCGTCCTACTCAAGCGAATCGCTGTTGAGTTTGTTTTTGTTGGCACTATACTAATCGGCACCTTATTTCAGGAGGGTGGCGAAGTAGTCTGGTCTTGGGGAGTACTAAAAATAACGACAGAAGGGTTGATGGTCTTAGGGAGTGTAGCGATTAAGGTAATGCTCTCACTCTTGATGCTCAATGTACTTACTCTAACCACTTCAGTTCCAGCCCTACTCAATGCCTTAGTCGCCTTACGCACTCCGCCTCTACTAGTAGCAATTCTTGCTTCAATGTATCGCTACATCGGTGTTCTAATTGGTGAGTTTAACGCGATGCGTCGAGCGGCAGCATCTCGTAATTTGATGGGTAGTAACCGCTCTTCACGCTTAGTAATTGGCAACATGATGGGAGCGCTGTTTATTCGCACCTATGAACGGGGGGAGCGAGTTCATCAGGCAATGCTGTCACGGGGTTATCGAGGAGTACCACCCATTGAGAAGGTTCCTCCAGGTGGTAAACGGGATATTGTGGCTATTACCTTGACCGTAATTTTGGCGCTACTCGGACAGGTTATCTACTTATTACGCCGATAAAGTTGAAGAAGGAGTTCAGAAGTTACAGGAGTTACAGAATCTCTTTCAGACTGGGATTGTGACCCCTGCTCCATGAGAAGTCGCTCCTATCTTCAGGCAAGTCCAAAAGTTCAGAATTTTCTGAACTCCTGAACTCCTGAGTTCTCTTGTTCATTCCAATTTTCTTCATGCACCACAATCCCATATCAATCAAAAATCTTAGCTACACTTACCCAGATGGAACTCAAGCATTAAGGGATATAAATATTGCAATTCGAGCCAGTGAACGGGTAGCGCTAATCGGGGCGAATGGTTCGGGAAAATCGACATTACAGTTACACCTAAATGGAATTTTGCTGCCCCAAGAGGGAGAGGTGACGATTGGAGAGTTGCTTGTTACGCCGGAGAATTTGCGAGAGATTCGGAATTTTGTAGGGTTGGTGTTTCAGAATCCTGATAATCAGCTATTCATGCCAACGGTATGGGAGGATGTTTGCTTTGGCCCAATGAATCTTGGCTTACGCGATCAAGAATTGCGTGAGCGAGTGATTCAGTCAATGGCAGCAGTGAACATCGAGCCAGAACATTATGGGCAACGAAGTACCGAGAATTTGTCTGGAGGGGAAAAGAAACGAATTGCGATCGCAGGTGTACTCGCCATGAACCCACAAGTCTTGGTGTTTGATGAACCCTCCGCGCAGTTAGATCCCCGTTCTCGTCGTCAGTTAATCGAGTTACTGAAAAGCTTACAACTGACACAACTCATTGCAACCCATGATTTAGATTTAGCATTGGAGTTGTGCGATCGCACTATTGTCCTCAGTCAAGGACAAATCGTGTTTGATGGTAAGACAGAGCAAGTGATGAGCAATCCAGAATTCTTAGTCGAACACGCTTTAGAATCGCCCTTAAGCTACAGCCGTCCCTACTGTCTCTTGGAACACTCCCCTGTTCGTCCAGTACTGACTAAGCAATCGGTGTGAGTCGAGAACCCTCACAGTCTTCGGCTGGGACATCACCGAAAACTTATCTATTGGTGTTCACCGCTAAGTTAGCGCAAGGTTTTCGAGCAATACCAAGCAGTTTACGAAAAGCCAGCGTTTGGCGTCAAAATGATCAAGTAGTTGGTTTTTTGAAGTGAGCCTTTTATGGCTGTTAGACGCGATTCTCGCTGGGACTTGTCAGTTGACAACCGCGATGGTCAACTGGCTCTTGTGGTTGAAGTCAAGCGCAAAACTAACGCATCATCAGAGTGGGCAGCCCAACTCCGACGCAATATTCTCGCACACGGTACTTTCCCAAAGGCTCCGTATGTTCTGATGGTCTTTCCAGATAACTTTTACCTATGGACTGATGCTGAGGCTTGTCTTGAGCAGAGTGAACCTACTTACATGATTGATGCACGTCCTATTCTTGAGCCTTACTTTGAAAGGGCAGGGGTAACGGCTGAGCAAATCAGTGGACAAAGCCTTGAACTAATTGTTGCATCTTGGCTTGGAGAGATTATTCACGCTGAGAAATTGCCTGAAAATGTGGATAGTTCTCAGCATTGGTTGATTGAGTCAGGGCTGTATGCTGCCATAGCCGGAGGGAAGTTTGAGCATGAGGCGGCTGTGTGAATATTTATGTAGAGACAAATTTTGTTTTAGAGCTAACCTTCAAGCAAGAGCAGTATGCAAGTTGTGAAGAAATTCTGCAACTTTGTGAAGCAGGGCAGGCGAACCTGGTTATTCCAGCCTATAGTCTTGCTGAGCCTCACGAGAAATTGATTCGTCAAGCAAGGAGTCGCAAGCAACTACAACAGTCGTTAAATGCTGAGTTAGGACAACTTAAACGTACAGCTTCTTATGCAAGTCGTATCGAGAGTATCAAACAAGATATTGAAAGCTTATTGGTAGACAGCAATGAGGAGGAACAAAAGCGCTTTATTCAGTTTCGAGATCGACTCCTCAATATTGGAGACATTGTTGCACTCACCGCCGACATTCTGATTAAGGCAGCTTCTTGTGAAGACACCTATGATTTAACACCACAAGATGCCTTTGTTTATGCATCGGTTATTGATCACCTGCAACGTTATCCGCCACAGCAGGCGTGTTTTTTAAATCGAGACAAAGGCTTTGCCAATCCTGATATTGTTGACGAACTCAACCAATTCAACTGTAGGATGATTTTTCGGTTTGATTGCGGTTATAGGTTTCTTCAGTCGCAGTTATCCTCCTAGCAGGCAGAGGTTTCGTCAGCGATCGCTTTGGTCAACGCTACAACCCCAGCTTTAGATGCACAACAAGCCACCAGTTGTCCTGCGTTCCACCCGTAAGTAAAACCTGCTTACCTACCTTTCATTGGTTTTGGCTCCTCTAAATTTCATCCTCACCATAGCTTGAGTTAGGTAGAGATGAAAGTTTAGAGGCTGTACAACCCATTAAACCGACTTCATATCGGCTTCTTGACGTTCTCTTTTAACCGCTAGACTTCTGCCTAGTTTGCTGAGTGTGAACACCAACAACACTGCCACTAAACAGACAGTAAATACAGGAACTGCGATCGCCAATCCCGATAGGATAATCGAACCACCTGATTCAATCGTCGATATTAAAGGATTTCCCAATCCTCCCGTCATCATGGTTGAAGCCAAGCGTCCAATCCCTGTGAAAGCTTGAATTGTACCCGCCGCACCACCACCTGCAATCAATGCCACAGTCCACTGCAACATCGGATCGCCCTCAGGAATTACAGAAGCCGTCACAAACGTACCTGCTGCGATCGCCATTGGTGTGGCAATTGTATCCAGCAAGTTATCAACCCAAGGAATGTAATAAGCCGCAATTTCAATACCAGTTGCCACCGCAAACACCACCAGCGCTGAATAACTTCCCATCCACTCAAAACTCGGTGAGAGTGTCAGATGTCCAAACAGAGACGCCATACTCATCACCAACGGCGGCACAAAAATCCGGAAACCACAAGCCGCACTCAACCCAATCCCAATACAAATGCTCAACAACGTATCCATACTAATCTTTCAGCTTAGAACCTATATCTCCAGCTTATGAAAAAATTCCTCAATTCAATTCCGTCAAATTGCGTAGCCTCATCACCACTACTCCTAAGAACACATAAGAAAGGAATTTCTCCTTAACTTCCCCTGCCTCCCTTCTTCCCTACAGTCTCACCTCAGAGTAAGCAATAACCCTCTACTGATTCCCCCTGACTGACTTCGCCATGTAAATGTCCGGCTTTCCCAACCCGTTAGCATCCGGAATCACACCGACAATGACAAATCCGCACTTCTGGTAAAACTCGTAGGGATGACTACGCAGGTTCTTTATCCTTGCAATATGTTCAAAAACGTTGGGGTAGAGGTTGACACCTGAAAGGCTTGTCATATTGTCCTCATCATCCGTACCCAGCCAGATTGTGAAACCACCCCGTTCTCTCACTCGCTCTTCCAAGTCTGCCACAAGCGCTTTCCCAATTCCCCGCCCTCGACACTCAGCACGCACAACTAATGGATGAAGTTCCCAAACATTACCGTCGTACTGCTTAATACCACCAATCCAACCCAGAACAACACCAGCCTCATCCACCGCAATTCGGCTAATTCGGTCTGTGCTAAACGATTCTTGCACCTCTGCCAAAGCACTATCTAGATCTGACCATGCAGTTGACCAATGCTCTTTGAAGCCTTCAACTAACAAAGTCGCTGCCTGCTGAATCGCTTCTAGATTATCAGGACACAGATCAATGATTTGCATCATCTTTTAAAATAATCGTTAGTCATATACTTTTTTCAAACCAAATTCATTGAAGCTTTATAAACAAAGAAGGATAACTACTAAATCATTACATAAACCTGATAGATTTTCTAAAAAACATATTTTTTTTAAATTAAACTAGTAGCAGCCACAAAAACATTAGAGATTTACATCTCGCCTAGAGCATTTTGGTGCATCAATCTCTTCTTAAGCAACAGGGTTCTTAAAATCGGATTTTCTGGAATTCATCTGTCTACCGAAATATCTAACGAATTACAAGAATAGATTCACAGCGAATACAGAAAAATAATGTATTCGTTAAGTCTTGCCGTTCGTTTTAGACAACCTGTTGAGATGCGCTAAAAAATTGACTCGAAATTCTCTATCGATTATCATGCGTGAAGTTTGTAAGTTGAAAGCGGGACGCTTTATTTTCCGCTCTTATTCTAGAAGTTCTAGAAGATTTTCTGAGATTTCAATACCAATTACTGCCAATTCTTCTGTCTTTGAAAACATCAACGTAGATGAAAGGATTTGTTATTTAAAAAAGGATGGGTTTGCTTTAGGATTTAACCTTCCTCAAGCGATAGTTCAGGAAATCTATGAATTTGCACTTGACAATCCTTGTTATGGCAATAGAAAGCCCAATTTGGGATTCTATTACGCTGACAAACTAAAAGTACAAGCGAACTATAAAAAATCAATAGCCGTTGGAAGCTATTACAATACGGCTTCACTGTGTCCAGCCATCAAAAAGCTGGAAAGCGATCCAATCCTATTAGAGATTGCAGCTAAGTATCTAGAGGCTACGCCTGTACATCAAGGAAATCAGCTTTGGTGGAGTTTTCCTGTAGATTCAACTATCTATGAGCGTCGCCGTGCGGCTCAAGTGTTTTACACAGATTCAGATGAGTCCCGTGTCCTGAAATTTTTCTTTTATTTAACAGATGTAGACTTGTGTAGTAGTCCGCGTGTTTGTGTGCGAGGCAGCCACCTCAAGAAGAAGCTTTCACATCTATTCTTACGAAAAGGGCGATCGCACCAAGAAATTGCTGAATACTACGGCTATGAAAATATCGTACCACTCTGCGGTAAAGCGGGTTTTGGATTTGTGGAAGATAGCAATTGCTTCTACAAAGCGACTCCTCCTGGTAGTAAAGAGCGTTTGGTATTACAAATAGAATTTGCGGATAAGGACTATAAACGGCAAAACGATCTGATCGATGCGTCTCAACTAGAGTGCATATCTAAGCTCGATGAAACAACGCACGATAAACAGGTTCACCACGAGACAGTGTAGAGACTTCTCGTTCAGTAGGAACTTGCAGGGGGTTAGTTGCCAACCAAGGCTCAGTCCCTTGTTTGATGAACGCCGGGTGAGATTCAAAGCGATCGCACATTTCCACCGCTACCGCTTTAATATCTGACTGAAGAAAAACCATTCCCCCAGACGCTAGGTATTTGGCTAGAGCCTCGACTAATTCTGGCTGCACTACCCGTCGTTTCGCTTGGCGCTTTTTGAACCAGGGGTCAGGAAATTGGATAGTAACACGTTGTAATGTACCACTCGGAAAAGACTCAAGCACTGGCACTAGAGAGTTATTCGCATTACAAAACAGGTAGTGGAGATTACTCAAGCTCAACTCTGAGGCGGCAGCATTTGCCTGTTCTACTAAAGGTTCACGAATTTCTAACCCCAAAAAATTCCACTCAGGTTGTAGCGTTGCCATCTCCAACAAGAACTCCCCCCTTGCACAGCCAATATCTAGATGCAGTGGCGAACTCACCTTGGCATAAACTTGAGTCCAATCAGGAGGACTCAGGGGTGTCTGGTATTTCTTACTGAGGGGATTGACGTGTTGACGGACTCGGACTCTTGGCAACCTTTACACCTCCTTACTAGTAGAGTGCGTCGTGACACACCCTACTAGTTTTAACGCTTGGGAGGGAATTTTGCGGAGTTTGAACAGAAAACTCAGCTTATCGAGTCACCCAAGTTGGCGTGAGGACAAAGGCGTGGTTTTCTCCATTCACAGTTCCATAACCAACAATTCGTCCATTGTTGTTGATATCCCGTGCCTCAATCAGTTCCCATCCGGAATTAGCAGGAATCAGGTTATTCAAATCTCGCATCCCATTATTTAACCGCACAAAAGCATGGGAACTACCACTACTAGTTGTCGCCGCACCAACAACTCGCCCCTTGTTATTGATGCCATAAGCGACGCTGCTGGTGTAGTTAGCAAGAGTGCCTAAGTCTTGCATCGCACCATCCCAAAAGAAGGCGTGGAAATCACCACTACTAGTTTGCGCTTCACCAACGACTTGCCCCAGGTCATTGATGGCATTAGCTTCACTATTAGTGCCACCAAGAGTACCGAGTTCAATTACCGTACCATCCTGCCACAAGAAGGCTTCGTAGTTATTGTTCGTATTGACATCGACAATCTCGACACTAAAAGCGCCAACGACTTGTCCTGAATTGTTGATGTCATTAGCTGAACTAGGAAGGTCGAGGATTATTGAACCACCTGGCAAGAAGGCAGCAGCGGCATAGTTAGTCCCTATGACAATACATAAGCCAACGATTTGTTCCGCATCGTTGATACCAGAGGCGTAACAAATCTCAGGGTCTGGAAGTGTTGTTATCGTGTCATTGCTCCACAAGAATAGAGAGGAAACAAAGAGTGGAACCTGACTTGTTGTACCACCGAGAACTTGCCCCGCGTTATTGATGTCGATAGCAATGCTGTTGTTGTAGCCAGCAGCCGTACCGATATCAGTCATCGCACCACCCTCCCACAAGAAAGCTTGCGTATCCCCATTACTCGTTTGTGAGCTGCCGACGATTTGCCCTACATCATTGATGCTCAGTGCATAGCTTTCGCTACCGCCAAGAGTGCCTAAGTCAGTGATCGAATAATAGAACCGTGTCGCGGCAGTGGTAGCTGTGAATATTGAGAGTCCGCACGCAATTACTAACGCTCCCACTAAACCGAGCAAGAAATGTCTGAGCCAACGGGTTTTCATAAAGTCTCTTCCTAAGAAAGTAGGTGCTTGAGCTTTTAGGAAATTCTCAGACTTAGGCAGAAGATTTATGCAGATAGTTACAAAAATTTATTCCCTCTTTTGTTACTTTAGGGCTTGAAGCCTGGGCGAAGCATTCTTGGATATAGGTTTCTGTGCTTCGCAGTAAGTTTGTGGCAATGATTCTTGTCCGGAAATAACAAAAGAGGGTTATAGGTAATTTGTTGGACTAGGCGATTCGCTTACTGACTTAGTAATACTGGAAGTGAGCCAATTTTCAAAAGGCGATCGCTCCTTTAACATCAATGCAATTTAGCACAAACGATCGCCTAATCTTAACAGTCTGGTAATTCCCCAAACAACTGACGATAGCGTTCAAGTTGCTGTTGCGCTTGTTGAGATCTTTCCTCTGCCGTCAAATATCGAGTTCCTTGTTTGTCGTACCAATACAACGATTCAATCTCGACCTCTCCATCCCGGTAAGGCGCACGTCCAATGCCTAAATTGATTTCACTCATCCAATACGGTTCGCCAATTTGGAGTTGATACCTTCCCTCAACTAGGCGATAAACCTCAAAAGGCTGATGTCTATCCCGTTGCCAATATTCGGGGTTATAAACTACATAATATAAAACGCCAAGTTTTGCATAAACCTCCATTTTTTTATCATATTCTCCCCCTGGAGTCAGCGATACAATCTCTAGAGCAAAAATAGGAACAACCTCGTTTTCTTCCCAAACTACATAGCTTTTCCGTAACCTCTCGCTTCTGTGCCGCTCAACCCCTAAACTCAAAAATCCGTCAGGGACAATAGGCACCAACGGACTCACTCCTGTGGTGTGATAAATCCCCATATCCACAGCGAAAAACCAATCAGAGCGATTGCCCCAAATAAACTTGAGCAAAAATAAAAGTAAGTTGGGAATAAAATTTTGATTCTCGTTATCCACTGGCGTATCATCTGAGCAAGGCAATTCCTCGCTAGTTGGTAAGCGCAACTTAGGGTCAGATTGTACCATCGCTCACACTCCTCATAAATCTTTGTACCTTCAATCTTAAAACCCTCTACTTTGTCTGAGCGATCGCTTCTTTTATTTCAGTTAAATCTGGTGTGTGTGATTAGCCCTTCGGGTTAGCACTTGGGCGAGTGCATTGTATCGTGTAATCAGTAATTATATTGCGGTTCTCATGTTGATGAGGCACAAATTTCTAGGTTTTCGGTAATTAGGATTTAAAGGTGCGTCCGATTTATCATCATCTGGCATACGGCGATTCGCTTACTGACTTAGTAATACTGGAAGTGAGCCAATTTTCAAAATGCGATCGCGCCCAAGCTCTGTTTTCTCCCCATACAAATTTTGGACTTGCTGAACCTCGTAGTTTTCAGGGACTTTGAAGCTCAAGTCATCACGCTGGGAGTTCCAGACAACCCAGGCTGGCTTACCACTTTCTTGAACTAATTCGCACGTCCAAGTGTTGCGAAAATCTGGCTGACACTTTTTCATTTGTGAGCCTACGAGCCACTTTTGAATTTCACTATAAGCTTTTGCGGCTCCTGTCAGAGTTTGGTTATCTTCCTTAACCATCAGCATCGTTACAACGTTACGATTATCCCAGGCATACCAATAAAAACGCTCTATTCCTGATGCCCAATTCAATAAATACATTCGGGCAACATAAGCCATACTTTGTTCATCCGAATAGAAGGCATTGTCCTGTTTATTGCCATATCCTGTCTCAGTATTCCAGAACGGCTTTTGCTCCAGTTTGTGTTTGGCAATCACTTGTTGAACTTTGCGAATCAGGGGCAAACTTTCTTCAGGAGGTTTATCATTTGCGATGTAGAAATGAGCGCCAATAATGTCAGCATAATTGCCTCCCCCTTTAGCCAAATATTCATCAAGCCAAGGCAATGCTCCATAATCTGAGTACAGCGATGGAGAGACAACTTTCGCGGCTGGATCAACTTCTTTGATAATGGTGTAAGCTTCACGGGCTAAAGTCACCAATTGGTCAATAGAACCACTGAAAAAATGCTTCAGATTGGGTTCGTTCCAAATTTCGTAATACTGAATCTTGCCTTTGTAACGGGTGGCAACAGTACGCACAAAGTTACGCCAGTCATCTAGGTTTTTTGGTTCCGCTGCGGTGGGGCCATCACCATACGGGGAGGAGTCATTTCTTGCTGCCGCCCATTTCGGTGTCAGCGCCATCGTGTAGATTAAATCGACTCCTTTTTCACTGGCTAACTTTACACAGTCATCCAGGGTTCTGAAGTCCCATTGACCTTTTTCCCGTTCCAAATGCGGCCAAAAGGGTAATCCTGCGGCGCTGCTTGTATCCCACAGTCTCCAACTGCCAATTGGAACTGTGGGCCAGGGAATCCTAAAGGGTTCGGCAATGTGCATCCCAAAATAGGTTTGCGGGATGGGTTTTGTGCTTACAGCGGCGGCTTGGGTGCCACTCAGCCGCATCCCGATATCCTTTAGAAAGGAGGGTTGAGTGTAGATGAAAACGACTATCAGGCTTGAAGTAAGCGCTAAGCCAAACAGTTTCCAGAATCTCGTCTGAAGATGTCTCATAGTAGACGCTAGCGGGTTGTTGGTTATCAGTTGCTCTAGATAACGATAAACAACAAATAACAAACAACATGCTTTAAATCACTGATACAATCATTCCTTCACGCGCTAAAAATGCCCCTTCAAAGGCATCCTGCACTTCTACCTCGATTTGATCGAGAAAGTCATCTGAGTGATTGGGTTCGTGATGGAAAATCGCTAAGCGCTTTGTACCCGATTCCTTTGCCGCCTTCACACCTTCTTGCCAAGTCGAGTGTCCCCAACCAACTTTTGGAGATTTGGCGCTGTGGTATTCTTCATCGGTGTACATCGCATCGTAGATAATTACATCAGAATCACGAGCGAGTTGTAGCACATTTTCATCTACACGGTCAGGAAAATGTTCTGTATCTGTGCAGTAGACGGCAGAATGTCCCTGCCACGTCACGCGATAGCCCATCGCCCCATTGGGATGGTTTAGAGGGCTAGTTTCAATGGTGATATCACCCAGCGTCATCGTATCGCCGCAGACTAGATCGTAGAACTTCAAGTCTGCCTGTATCGATTTGACGGGTACAGGTGAATTCATGTGCAAAACGCGATCGCAAAAATGTTGCTCCATCGCTGCACCTTCGGGTGCTGCCCCATGAATATGGAAGGTATTTCCTTCAACAAATGCTGGGGTGAAAAATGGCACGCCTTGAATATGATCCCAGTGGTAGTGAGTAAAAAACCAGTAGGCTTCAAGTGGCTGCTGAGGTTGTAAACTTTTACCTAGCATCCGCAATCCGGTGCCGCCATCAAAAATCAAGCGTTTTCCAGCGACTCGCATCTCAACACAGGATGTATTGCCGCCGTATCGAACTGTCTCTTTTCCAGGAGAGGGGACACTGCCTCGGACTCCCCAGAATTGGACAACAAACTCAGAGGAAGGACTTGTTTCCATTTTCTTGCTTTAAGACTTTAAAGTACGGCACTGACCCTGATGACGCAGTAGGTGATCGCATAATACTAAAGCGACCATTGCTTCTACCATAGGCACTGCTCTCGGTAAGACGCAAGGGTCATGTCGTCCTTTGGCGGCTAGTATTGTCTCAACGCCTGTGCTGGTTACAGTACGCTGTTCTTTTCGTATGGTAGCAGTGGGTTTAAATGCTACCCGAAGAATAATATTCTCCCCATTGGTTATGCCACCCTGAATCCCGCCGGAGCGGTTGGTTACGGTGCGGATTTCACCTGTTTCGTCGGTGTAAAATTCGTCGTTATGCTCACTACCTGTGAGGAGGGTTCCGGAAAAACCCGAACCAATTTCAAACCCTTTACTCGCAGGTAGGGACATAACCCCCTTTGCTAAATCGGCTTCCAGCTTGTCAAAAACTGGTTCTCCTAAGCCTTTTGGTACGTTTCGGGCAATGCATTCAACCACCCCACCAATTGAATCACCGCTACGCCCAATTTGCTCAATTCGTTCTATCATCCGCTCTGCACATTCCGCGTCAGGGCAGCGGACGATATTACTTTCTACTTGCTCTAGGGTAACGGTATTCGGGTCAATGATGCCTTCTAAATCTTGAATGCGCTTGACGTAGCCAATAACTTCAACGCCAGCGACTTGTGAGAGGATTTTTTTTGCGATCGCACCTGCTGCAACTCGTCCAATCGTTTCTCGTGCTGAGGAACGTCCTCCACCCTGCCAGTTGCGGATACCGTATTTGGCATCATACGTCGCATCGGCATGGGATGGGCGATACGTCTGTTGCATCTCGTCATAATCTTGGGAACGAGTATCTTTGTTGCGTACCAAGATAGCGATTGGCGTTCCCAAGGTTTTCCCCTCAAACATCCCGGAAACAATTTCGCAGGTATCCGTTTCCTTGCGGGGTGTCGTAATTTTGCTTTGTCCTGGACGCCTTCGATCCAGTTCAAACTGAATTTCTTGAGCGTCAATTTCCAGTTGTGGGGGGCACCCATCGATCACAACACCAACGCCACCCCCGTGAGACTCGCCAAAGGTAGTAACCCGAAATAGATGCCCAAACGTGTTGCCCATAATGCTTATTGGAAGAAGGCTAGCGAATACTGATCTTAACAGTCCTTCTTGTTTACAAGTAGGTGATCGCTTCCTGAATCACCAGATAGTGATGCAGTGTAGTAAAATAATAGATTACTCATAATTTATGAATACAGTACACTAACGCTCTTGTATGCCTCCCCAATTCCCAGTTGACGTTTCCACCACAGGCACAATGAACCAATCGTCTACCTCATTGCTTGCGTTAACCGTGGCACCCGCTCAGGTATTGCGGGGTTTTCAAGCATTGGAACAGTCAGGAGAGGCGATCGCACGTTTGGGGAAGCGTCCATTGATTGTAGGAGGCGATCGCACATTAGCGACTCTGGCTTCTCAACTCCAATCTGTCCTAGAACAGCAGCCATTAAACGACTCCTTCGCTTCCTACAGCCCAGATTGCAGTGAAGCGTCCTTAGCCTCCCTCCAAAAAGCCACCGCCTCGCATCAAGCGGATTTAATCATTGGGGTTGGTGGCGGTAAGGCGATGGATACCGCTAAACTCTTAGCGCACCAGTGTAAGCTTCCGGTTGTCACGATTCCTACCTCTGCGGCTACCTGTGCGGCTTGGACAGGTTTATCAAATATCTATTCCGATCAAGGCGCTTTCTTATATGATGTTGGTCTTGACCGTTGTCCAGACTTGCTAGTACTCGATTACAGCCTGATTCAGACAGCACCCCAACGTACCCTAATTGCTGGAATTGGTGATGCCTTGGCAAAGTGGTACGAAGCTTCTGTTAGTAGCGGCAGTTCTCCCTTCACTCTGATTATTTCTGCTGTTCAACAGGCGCGAGTCTTGCGCGATATCCTGTTTCAAAAATCGGCTGATGCGCTTAAGGAACCGGGAAGTGAAGTTTGGCGGGAAGTCGTCGATGCTACGGTTCTACTAGCTGGAGTCATTGGTGGCTTAGGGGGGGCACAGTGTCGTACTGTCGCCGCTCACGCAGTTCATAATGGCTTAACCCATCTGCCTGCGGCTCATGATGTTCTCCACGGTGAGAAAGTGGCGTATGGTATTCTCGCGCAGTTGCGTTTAGAGGAGATGCTTCAGGGCAACCAATTGGCAGCATCGGCACGACAACAGTTATTGAAGTTTTACGCTGAAATTGGTCTACCCCAAAGCCTAGATGACCTAAATCTTGGGAACATTACGCTTCTAGAATTACGGCAAGCGGCTGAAATTGCTTGCTCACCTAGCTCTGATATCCACCGACTCCCCTTCAAAGTTGTGCCTGAGCAGTTAATGGCAGCAATGGTTTCCACCACAACGCCAGTGGAGAGAAGTCGTAGCCACCAAGAGCTAACAGTGGCGCTGAATGAAGAATAGAGTTCTAGTCGTAGAGACGTACCCTTTGGGAACGGCTAGGCTAGCGCCTCGCTAGTGCTGACGCACCGCTACGCTAACGCTAACGCCGAACCGCCGGAACGTCTCTATATAGTTTTATGGGTTGCCCAAACAGGGGGTAGCTGACCTGGATTCGGTATTAAATGCACATCAGCTTATCCCGATTAGGTCGCCCAAATTAGGTTAGCCCCCTTCAAATTGGCTTCATTCAACCGTGTCCAACTTAGTTTTGCCCAACTGAGGTTAGCTTCACTCAGATCTGTTCCACTGAGATTAGTAGTAAAGAGGTTTGTCCAACTCAGGTTAGCTCGGCTTAGGTTCGCCTTCTTCAAATTGGCTCCACTCAAGTCGGCACCACTGAGGTTGGCACCACTGAGGTTCGTATTAGTCAAATTGGCGTTACATAAAGAAGCTCCCTGAAGGTTGATTCCACTTAAGTTGATTCCACTCAAGTCGGCTCTACTAAAATTCCTTTCTCCTGCTGCATATCGCTGAGAGAGTTTAGCGGCATCAGGAGTGAGCAGCTTCTCAGCCGGGATTTTTTGCTCAAGACTAAAGGAGGTTAAGTTTTGGTTTTTTACTGTTGAATGAAAGTGCATAGCTATAACTAGAAGCGATTTGCCGAGGTGACCCAAGCTAAGGTAGCCCTAAAGATAGCTTCTTAAAGGAGGTAGCCCTAGGGATAGCTTCTAGATGGTTTGAGGTAACTTTTGGCTAGCTTATATGTACAGAGGATGACTGTACTGATTACATAGCCAAGAGTGGCTCCTACAACCGACTAACTACTGAAAAGTTGGTGCATAGCAAAAGCGATCGCACCCAGCAGCTATACTGTTGCAGTGCTATTAGCTTCCTAGAATTTGTAGGAAAGCCACTGTCAGTCATATCCTCCTCTACCTTTAGCGAGAGTTCATCTAACTCAAGTTAGAACTCGTGTCCCTCTATACATAAGGCATTAACAGAAGTCTCAACCCTTTGGACGAATCAAGTGAGGCTTATACCCCTTCCGTCAGTCTGGGGTAAAATCTTAACCCTTCATACTGAAAATCCGTAAAAATACGGTCTATAAACTGTTAATAGTTTTGTTAACTTGAGGTAGATACTACCAATAGGTTTAAACCCAGATGAGACTAGACACTAGAGGTTAACAGCACTTGTTTGAACCATTTCATCGTTCCATAACGTAGACATGATTCCCGGTATAGGGCTGGGAGTGTCTCTTGAAAAAAGAGCAATAGAGTTACAGGGTGGAAATTATACTTCTATATTTACTGGCTTTTGTAGTTCAAGAATGAGATTTAGTAAGACTGATGTCAGGTGTTTGGCCATCTACTGTTTCTGACTCAGAGAGAAGCTTTCTCCTCAAGAATCTCTGAATAGTTGCACAAGCGATCAACGTAGACAGAACGATGACAAGAATTTTGATCATTGAAGATGAGCAAACCGTGCGAGAGAATCTTCTAGAACTCTTGGAAGCTGAAGGGTTTGAGGGGATTGGGGCTGAAAATGGTGCTATTGGTGCGCGTTTAGCACTCTCCTACCTACCCGATTTGATTATTTGCGATGTAATGATGCCCGAACTCGATGGTTTTGGTGTACTTGAGTTGTTGCGTCAAAATCCGCTCACAGATACGATTCCATTCATTTTTCTGACTGCCAAAGTAGACCCATCCGATCTACGCAGGGGGATGTGTTTGGGCGCTGACGATTATTTAACTAAGCCAATTCGGGCAAAAGACCTCCTACAAGCGATCGCTACTCGACTAGAAAAACAAGCCGCGATTGAGAGGCAACAAGCACAAAAACTTGATGAGTTGCGCGGTAGTATTACCCTGTCATTGCCTCACGAACTGCGGACTCCCTTGAATGGTATTTTAGGTTATGCGGAACTGCTGATTGCGGACTATGATGCGCTCGAACCCGCTGAGCGATTGGAGATGCTAGAGGGCATCCGGACTTCAGGAAAACGCTTATACCGACTGATCCAGAACTTCTTGCTGTATGCAGAACTGGAATTAATCTCAACTGACTCAGGACGATTAAAGTTACTGCGGAGTGAGCAAACTCAGGATGTTAAAACACTGATTGCTGACCAAGCCATGCAGCAAGCTTCTCTCGCCAACCGAGAAGCTGATTTGCACTTAAAACTGGTTGACGTAGGGGTACAGATATCTGCTAACCGCCTCAATAAAGTGGTTGAAGAACTGGTGCAAAATGCTTTCAAGTTTTCGAGACCTGGTACACCAGTAACAATCTCTAATAGAGTTGAGGATGATACCTTGATTCTGTCTATTACTGACAATGGACGAGGTATGAGTGCTGAACAGATTGCAGGGCTTGGTGCTTATCAGCAATTTGAACGGAAACTATACGAACAACAAGGTTCCGGTTTAGGGCTGATGATTGCTAAACGCCTGAGCGAATTACATGCTGGGACGCTGACCATTGAAAGTATTCCTGAGCAACAAACAACTGTACTAGTGGCTCTTCCTATACTCAGAGACTGTGCTTCTGAATCTGCATCGTGCTGATATCCAACTTCAGCATTAGCTACTAATCTTTGCTGACACTCCCCAATCTAAAGACGGAACTTAGACAAAAATCAAGAACTATTGTTTGGGCTTGAAATTTGTTTAAGTCCCGTTAACAAGAAAAGGAACTAGTTTTCGTTGACTGACTTATGTCGTTTACTGGGTATAGGCATAATCAGCAACTTATCGACTCTATTACCATCCATATCCATGACTTCAAAACGCATTCCCCGCCACTCAAAATGATCAGTGGCAATTGGGATGCGTCCCAAGTGCGTAACGACAAAGCCTCCCATCGTGTGATAGTTACCTCGTTGCTCTCTGGGTAACTCCTCGATTTCAAAAAGTTCAAAAAACTCTTCTACTGGCAACATCCCATCCACTAACCAAGAACCATCATCACGCTGTACGGCTTGCGGCTCATCAATTTGATCAACTGAAGGAAGATCTCCCACAATTTCTTCAAGAATATCGTTGAGGGTGACCAACCCCTGAAGCACACCATATTCATCAACAACCATTGCAATGTGAGTGCCAGATTGCTTAAACAGCTCTAGAATCTTCAATCCAGGTGTGCCTTCCGGCACATACAAAGGACGGCGCAAAGTTGATGTCAAGTCAAGCGGCTGATTGTTCAGACAGCGAGATAGCAAATCATTGACATGTATGACGCCCAGCACATTATCAAGCTCACCCTGGCATACCGGAAACTGAGAATGACTGTTATCAATAATCACTTGCCGATTTATTTGTGCCGGGTCATCCAAGTCAAGCCAGACGATATCCGGTCGTGGTGTCATCATCGCACTAACTCGCCTATCTCCCAAGCGAAACACTCGATTGAGCATTTCTTGTTCCGCTTCCTCAAATGTTCCCGCTTCGGTGCCTTGCTCGATTAAAATTTTAATTTCTTCCTCAGTAACCTCTGGCTCTCTAGAGGGTCCAATCCCCAACAGCCGCAGAACCAAATCGGTCGAGTAGCTCAACAGATGCACCGCAGGTGCAGCAATTTTCGCCAAAAAGCGCATCGGAGATGCCACACCCACGGCAATTTGTTCAGGATTGTTTAACGCTAACCGCTTGGGTACCAGTTCACCGATTACAAGTGAAAGGTAGGTGATGATCAAAACCACAATAAACAACGCGATCGCATTAGAGTTGGCGGCAAAAAATGCTATTGGAATCAGTTTCAACTGAGTTGCCAGCTTCTCCGCCAGAGTTGCCCCACCAAAAGCACCGGCTAGAGTGCCAATGAGTGTAATCCCAATCTGAACAGTCGAGAAAAACTGATTTGGGGACTCCGCCAGCTTTAAAGCGTTGCGAGCCTTAACATTTCCCTGATTGGATAGCTGTTGCAGACGTACCTTCCGTGCCGATACCACTGCCATCTCCGACATAGAAAAGACCCCATTGAGGATGATTAGCAAAAGAAGGAAGAAAATTTCGAGAGGTATGGAGGACATTTATTTAATGGTCGGTGGTGAGAAAGAGGTGCCCTTAACGTTCTAGTATCTAGTATCCTTTCCTGCTCTAAAACATCACCTGCCCCTGGCAAGACTGCGAGTTTTCGTGAGGCTTCATAAAATGAGGGAGATAGACCGCTATGATTAGCGTTTATTATCACGAGCCAAGTATTCTGTGAACCCATGCCATTTTCTTCAATCATTCGGGCACTAGAGCGATCGCCCCTGACTGGTGAACTGCTCGCTGTACTGAATCGCTCCTCATCTCTACAGCTAAATGGTGTTTCCCGTCTTCCAAAAGGATTGGTAGCGTCCGCCCTAGCAAAGGCGAGTTCTCGTAACTTGTTCGTGGTTGCCAGCACCCTAGAGGAAGCAAGTCGTTGGGCTGCCCAACTCGAAGCAATGGGTTGGGATACTGTCCACTTTTACCCAACCTCCGAAGCCTCACCTTATGAGCCATTTGACCCAGAATCGGAAATGACTTGGGGACAAATGCAAGTCTTAGCCGATTTAGTCAAAGGTGAGGAGTCAGTCGATCCTCCTTTAAAAAGGGGGGAGAACAACGGACAACTAGCAATCATCGCTACTCAAGCCTCGCTGCAACCGCACTTGCCTCCGGTTGATACCTTCAAGCCCTACTGCCTCACCCTCAAGCAGGGGATGAGTTGGGACTCAAAGAGTGTTGATGAGAAGTTAGCACGACTGGGTTATGAACGGGTTCCCTTGGTAGAAACAGAAGGGCAGTGGAGTCGGCGTGGTGATATTGTCGATGTTTTCCCGGTAGCCGCCGAGTTGCCAGTGCGGTTGGAATGGTTTGGGGATGAGCTTGACAAACTGCGAGAGTTTGACCCAGCAACCCAACGCTCGTTAGATAAAATTGAGCAGTTGGTACTGACTCCTACGGATTTTAGTCCAATTATTGTCGCCTCATTAAGCGAATCGCAGCGAGAACAAGTCAAATCACGACTTTCGCCAGAAGACCAAGACTATCTAGAAGCAGGGACACCACCAGAAGGCACTCGCCGGTTCTTAGGGATTGCCTTTGATCAGCCAGCGTCTCTTCTCGACTATCTGCCAAAGAATACCTTGATTGCCATAGATGAATTAGAGCAGTGTCGAGCGCATAGCGATCGCGCTTGTGAACACGCGCAAGAACAACTGGAATCTCTGGCTTTCCCTCTTCCCCCTCTTCACCGCTCTTTTGACGACTCTCTGGCAGCCTTAGGACAAGGAACTGAGCAAGACGCTTCCCGATTCCCCTTGGTTTATCTCTCAGAACTGGTGGAAGAGTTAACCGACAAGGGTTCTACAAAAACTGTTAATCTTGCCAGCCGACCTGTACCCACGACACCTCACCAATTTGCCAAGCTTGCGGAGGTACTACGGGGAGAACGCGATCGTAACTTCTCTGTTTGGCTGATTTCCGCTCAACCCAGTCGTTCTGTCTCCCTACTCCAGGAACACGACTGTCCTGCCCAATTCGTCCCCAACCCTCGCGACTATCCAGCGATTGATAAGCTACAAATCCAGCACACGCCAGTCGCGCTCAAGTATTCAGGATTGGCAGAACTCGAAGGCTTCATTCTGCCCACCTACCGCCTTGTAGTTGTTACTGACCGCGAATTCTTTGGGCAGCATACCCTCACAACGCCCAGTTATGTCCGCAAGCGACGTCGTGCTGCCTCAAAACAGGTAGACCCCAACAAGCTACGACAAGGGGATTATGTCGTTCACAAAAACCATGGTGTCGGTAAGTTTCTCAAGCTAGAAAGCCTGACGATTAACAACGAAACCCGCGAGTATTTGGTACTTCAGTATGCTGATGGCTTACTGCGGGTATCGGCTGACCAACTAGGAGTATTATCCCGGTTTCGCGCTACCGGAGAGCGACCGCCAGAACTGAATAAGATGTCTGGCAAAGCCTGGGAGAGGACAAAAAGTCGGGTTCGTAAAGGGATTAGGAAACTTGCCGTTGATTTGCTGCAACTGTATGCAACGCGATCGCAACGGCAGGGTTTTGCCTACCCAGAGGATTCACCTTGGCAAGAAGAGTTAGAAGATTCCTTCCCCTATCAGCCGACACCTGACCAGTTAAAGGCAGTGCAGGATGTGAAGCGGGATATGATGAGCGATCGCCCGATGGATCGCTTAGTTTGTGGGGATGTCGGTTTTGGTAAAACAGAAGTGGCAATTCGCGCCATTTTCAAAGCTGTCACGGCTGGTAAGCAAGTTGCTGTCCTCGCCCCGACGACAATCCTGACTCAACAGCATTACCATACCCTTAAAGAACGCTTTGCCCCCTATCCGATCAATGTCGGTTTGCTCAACCGCTTCCGCAGTGCTGAGGAACGACGCAATATCCAACAACGCCTCACAACTGGGGAATTAGATGTTGTCGTCGGTACGCATCAGCTTTTAGGTAAAGGGGTGACATTCCGGGATTTGGGGATGTTGGTGGTGGATGAAGAACAGCGCTTTGGGGTTAACCAGAAGGAGAAAATCAAGACGCTCAAAACTCAGGTTGATGTCCTCACTCTGACAGCAACACCGATTCCGCGTACCCTCTATATGTCGTTATCCGGGGTGCGAGAAATGAGTTTGATTACCACTCCACCCCCCTCACGTCGCCCGATTAAAACCCATCTTGCGCCTTACGATCCCGAAGCAGTACGCACAGCGATTCGGAATGAACTGGATCGAGGCGGGCAAGTATTCTATGTAGTACCGAGAGTTGAGGGCATCGAAGAAGTTGCCACCCAAATACGGGAAATGATACCAGGGGCAAGACTTGCGATCGCACATGGTCAGATGGACGAAGGGGAACTCGAAGCAACTATGCTCACCTTTGGTAATGGGGATGCGGAGGTCTTAGTCTGTACCACCATTATTGAGTCTGGGTTGGATATTCCAAGAGTCAACACCATCTTGATCGAAGATGCTCAGAAGTTCGGGTTATCCCAGTTGTACCAGTTACGTGGACGGGTTGGACGTGCGGGAATTCAAGCCCATGCATGGCTCTTTTACCCGAAGCAACGGGTACTTTCCGAACCGGCACGGAAGCGCTTACGAGCGATTCAGGAATTTACTCAACTCGGTTCCGGTTATCAACTGGCAACACGAGATATGGAAATCCGTGGCGTTGGTAATCTCTTAGGTGCGGAACAGTCTGGACAGATGGAGGCAATTGGTTTTGACCTCTATATGGAAATGCTGCAAGAGGCAATTCGGGAGATTCAAGGGCAGGAAATTCCGAAAGTGGACGACACGCAGATTGACCTCAATCTCACTGCCTTTATCCCGGCTGAGTATATCCCGGATTTAGACCAGAAAATGAGTGCTTACCGGGCTGTGGCTTCTGCGAACTCGAAGGAGGAATTGGCTCAGCTAGCAGCAGATTGGAGCGATCGCTATGGTCAAATTCCCCCAGCCGCACAGCAATTGTTGCGTGTGGTGGAACTCAAACAGATTGCGAAGTCGTTAGGGTTTAGCCGAATCAAACCGGAGGACAAGCAGCACGTTGTTCTGGAGACACCAATGGAGGAACCTGCTTGGAACTTGCTGAAGGAGAATTTACCAGATCATATGCGATCGCGTTTTGTCTACACTCCCGGTAAAGTAACTGTTCGGGGTTTAGGTGTTCTGAAGGCAGAGCAGCAGTTAGAAAACTTAATCAACTTTTTAGGGAAGATGCAAGGCGCATTACCGGAAGTCGCCTTAGTCTAAATTTTCAATTAACGGGCATAACTCAATAGCAATGGCTTACAGTGACTTTAAACTCAGTGAACTGATAAAGACCTTTGGCTTAACTCTTAGCGAAACAGTTGACTTGTTTGCAGATGTTAAAGAGGTTGAGTGTAGTGAAAATCTAGCTTTTAACCTCAAAGAGAATATTCCCTTAGCTGTAGCTATTGGTACAGAAAAAGCCCGTTCTGAAATGATTATTGTCCCGATATTACTGGAGATGAAGAGACGATTAAAACATCAAATTAGTTTATTTTCAGGTACAGATTTCAATGTGGATTTTGACAAAGGATTAAATGGGATTTGCGATTTTATAATTAGTCTTTCTCCGGAACAACTTTTTGTTAAGGCTCCAGTAATTACTCTTGTAGAAGCAAAAAATGATGGCTCTTCAGTACTTAGTATGCTAAATCAACAATTAAGATGCCAATTAAGCAAGCATCTAATTCGGTAATTTTCAAAATGTCTAAAACCATAAGCAGAGCGTTTAATCAACTT